>JAQGJY010000389.1 GCA_028290325.1 Tardiphaga sp. | reverse complement strand
CGCAAGGTCGGGCCGTCGTGGCGTCGCGCGAAGGTCAGGAACGTCTCGTCGGGCGCGGCGCGATGAGCCAGGTAGGCCTTCAACAATTGCTCGACGAAAACCGGCGCGTCCTCGGCCTTGAGATCGTGATAGACCTCCTGCCCCACCTCGGCGCCGGGCCCGAAACTGCCGCCCGTAAACAGGTGATAGCCCTCAACCGTGTCGCCCTCTTCGTTGATCGGGACTTTCGCGCCGATCATGCCGATGTCGCTGATGTAATGCTGCGCGCAGGAATGATGACAGCCGGTGAGATGAATGTTGATCGGCGTATCGACCGGCACGCGTGGCTCGCACCAGTCGCCGATTTTGGCCGCGCTCCGTTTGGTGTCGGCATTGCCGAATTTGCACCCGGCGGCGCCGGTACAGGCGATGAGCCCTGCGCGGATATGCGACGCCTCGATATCGAGGCCGAGCGCGCGGATCGCCGCGATGGCGAGATCGAGCCTGGCGTCCGCGACGCCGGGGATCAGCAGATTCTGCCAGACCGTTAACCGAATATCTCCGTCGCCGAGATCCCGCGCGATCTTGGCCAGACCACGCATCTGATCGGACGTGACTTTGCCGAGCGGCAACGCGACGCCGATCCAGTTCAGGCCATCCTGCTTTTGCTGTTGAACGCCGATATGCGCCATGCGGTCGAATGGCGGGCGCGGCTCCAGCGCTTCGGCTTGCACGCGCGTGAATTCGCGGCCGAGTCTGTCCTCGACGAGCCCGAGAAATTTCTCCATGCCGATGCCGTCAATGACGTATTTGAGGCGAGACTTGAGCCGGTTGGTGCGATCACCGTGATCGATGAAAACGCGGATGATGGCGTCCGACACGTTGGTCGCGTCGCTCGGCTTGACGATGATGCCGGTCTCCTTGGCGAAATCCTTGTGGCCGGTGATGCCGCCGATGCCGAGCTTGAACCACACGCCTGGCGCGACGCCGAATCCGTCCTTCACCACCACGGCCTGAAACGCGATGTCGTTGGTGTCTTCGAGCGCCGCGATCTTGCCGGCGCCGTCGAACGAGACGTTGAACTTGCGTGGCAGGCCATACAACGACCGATCGTTGAGAATGTGATAGTGCCATTCGCGCGCGTAGGGCCGCGTATCGAGCAGTTCCTGCGGATCGATGCCCGCGGTCGGCGTCCCGGTGACGTTGCGGATGTTGTCCGCGCCGGAGCCGCGCGAGCAGAGACCGATGTCCTGAATGCCTTCGATCAGATTGACAGCGTGGCGAAACGGGATCTCACGGACCTGCAAATTGGCGCGGGTCGTCACATGCGAGAAACCGCCGCAATATTTGTCAGCGAGGTCGCCCATCGCCGCGAACTGCCAATGCGACAGGATGCCGTTGGGAATCCGCAGCCGGCACATGTAGGATTCTTGCGTCGGGCCGACGTAGAATAGGCCGTAATACCGCCACCTGAAATTGTCGGCTGGCGACGGTGCCTTGTCGAGCGCGGCCTGATCCCGCAAACGCGGGTAGATGTCGAACGGACTCCCTTCCCGTTTCCATTTTTCCGGATCGGCGAGTTTCTTGCCGGCCTTGAGAAACCGGTCCTGCGCCTTGATGTGACTGGCTTCGGGGCCGGTCGGCTCGGCATTCGCATCGCCGCCTCCGGCTTTCGGCAGGCCGACGCCACGACCGACCTGAATGCCGGACGCGAAACCTTCCAGATAGCGTTTCTGCTCATCACTGAAATCGGCGGTGAAAGTGTCGATCTTCATCGGGCGTTCCTGCTGCCGGCTGTCGAGGCGGCGTCAACGGGGGTGGATTACGGCCGATCGCGAACGGTCATGCGCCTGCATGGCGATCATTCGGAACGGTCCGATCAGCCTCGTTGCTGCGGAAATCCATGGCTTGATCGGACGAACACGCGCCGATCAAGCTCTGTCATTCAAATTGTGTGCCACTGCGAAATCGACCAAAAACAGCGCGATCGCAAGGGCTTACATCGGTTGAATGGAACCCGTTTGGGCGCTAGGACGGACCGTGCTTGGGAATTAGACCGCACCGCACAAATATTGAGCCGGGTCGCCCGGGGGTGTCAGGCCCGCTTGGCGAAGGCGGGGAACGCGGCGAGATAAGCGGCGATATCGTCGCCCTCGATGGCGGGTCCGACAAATGCGCCGATCGAGCTTCGCGCCACTGTCGTCGTGCCGATCGCGGCGTCGTAGAGATCCGGCCGGAACGTCGCTTGCGCGGCCCTCAGCCCGTCCGGCGTGGCTGTGGTCTGTCCCCAACGGACCATCTGCGCATAAAGCCAGGTTGCCTGCGACGGATCCGGGCGGTCGGCGGCGTCGCGGCCAAACAGCATATAGTCGCGCTGCTCACGCGGTGATCCGCCTTTGGCCATCACCAGCCGTCCGGCCAGCACGGCTTTGATAATCTGGGCGTCGGCATTGACCCGATCCGGCCGCGCCAGAATGGCCGCGACCTCGTCGTGATTTCCAGCATCGTCGATGAAGTCGGCCGCCGCCCGATGCGCGCGGATCAGCCGGGACAACACGTCTGGATTGGCCTCGGCCCATTGCTGGCGCACCGCCAGCACCTTTTCGGCGGCGCGCTTCAGAATGTCCGGTCCGAAATGCAGGATCCAACCAATGCCGCGATCGACCGCGACCGCATTCCATGGCGCGCCCACGCAGAAGCCATCGACCTGTCCGCTGGCGAGGCTATCCACCATGTAAGGCGGCGGCAATACGACGAGCCGCACGTCCTCGTCGGGATCGACGCCGCCGGCCGCCATCCAAAACCGCAACTGATAATTGTGCGTCGAGTAGGGAAACGTCATGCCGAGCGTCACCGGCTCCATGGCCCGGTTGCGTCTGGCGGCGCAGACCCGCGCGAGCGCCCGCGCGGTCGTCAATGGATCGCGCGCAGTCCCGTCGATTTCGCGGACGATCTCCGCGTACAGCCCCGGCGACACGGTGATGGCATTGCCATTCATATTGAGCGTAAACGGCGCGACGATCGGCACCTTGATGTGGCCGAGTCCAAGACTCGACGCGATCGCCACGGGTGCCAAGATATGCGCGGCATCGAACAGGCCGAGATTGAGTTTGTCGCGCACGTTCGACCACGACACCTCGCGTACGAGATCGATCTCCAGGCCTTCCGCGGCGGCAAAGCCCTTGTCGGCCGCGATGATCGTCGAGGCAGCGTCGATCAGCGGGATGAATCCGATCCGAAGCGAATGCGCGGTCATTTCAGCAACTCCGCCGCCGTGATGATCGATTGTGCGATGTCACCGATTTTCTTCTTTTCGCGCATCGCGGTCGATCGCAGCAACACATAGGCTTCTTCCTCGGAGAGGCCCTTCAACTTCATCAGCATGCCCTTGGCGCGATCGATGATCTTGCGATCTTCGAGCGCCGACTTGGTGCGCTCCAGCTCGTCCTGCAACTTTGAAAATGCGTTGAAGCGCGAGATGCAGAGATCGAGGATCGCGCGCATGCGCTCTTTCTTCAACCCGTCCACGATATAGGCCGACACGCCGGCATCGACCGACTCGCGGATCGAATCCGTATCGCTCTGATCGACGAACATCGCGATTGGCCGGCGCACGGCGCGGCTGACCTGAAACATTTGCTCGAGCACGTCTCGGCTCGGATTCTCCAGGTCGATCACGATCACGTCAGGATCCAGCGCATAGATCCGCGCCAGCAGGTTCTGCATCTCGCGGATGTGCTCGACGCGGGAAAACCCGGCCTCGCGCAGCCCATCTTCAAGAATGGCGGCGCGAACCGGATTTTCATCGACGATGACGATTTTCGGAGACGGCTCGGTGCCCATGACTGCTCTATTCGCGTATGAACGTATCAGTAGCACGCTATCGTACAGCTTAAAGCCTTGTCATCGCGACAGATAGGGGTTAGCTCCTGCCCATCAATCAGGCAGATCAGACATGCAACCGGCCGCCGCGCCCAAAGTCAGCTTTGTATCCTTGGGGTGTCCCAAGGCTCTGGTGGATTCAGAGCGCATCATCACGCGGCTACGCGCCGAGGGATACGAACTCGCGCGCAAGCACGATGGCGCCGACCTCGTCATCGTCAACACCTGCGGCTTTCTCGACTCGGCCAAGCAGGAATCGCTCGGCGCGATCGGCGAAGCGATGGCACAAAACGGCAAGGTGATCGTCACCGGCTGCATGGGGGCCGAACCCGAGCAGATCGAGGCCGCCTATCCCGGCGTGCTGTCGATCACCGGCCCGCAGCAATATGACAGCGTGCTCGACGCGGTCCATCGCGCGCTGCCGCCGGTCCACAATCCGCATCTCGATCTGATGCCGCAGCAGGACATTCGGCTGACGCCGCGGCACTACGCTTATTTGAAGATTTCCGAGGGCTGCAACAACCGCTGCTCGTTCTGCATCATTCCCAAACTGCGCGGCGACCTGGTCTCGCGGCAGGCCAACGACGTGCTGCGCGAGGCCGAGAAACTGGTCGCCGCCGGCGTCAAGGAACTGCTCGTCATCTCGCAGGATACCTCCGCCTATGGCGTCGATCTCAAGTACGCCGAGAGCATGTGGAAGGACCGCGCGGTGCGCGCGAAATTCTACGACCTTGCCCGCGAGCTCGGCGAATTCGGCGCTTGGGTGCGATTGCAATATGTCTATCCCTATCCGCATGTCGATGAGGTGATCGGCTTGATGAACGAGGGTAAGATTTTGCCCTATCTCGACATTCCGTTTCAGCACGCCGCGCCCGAGGTGCTGAGGCAGATGAAGCGCCCGGCGGCGCAGGACAAGACGCTTGCCCGCATCAAGAAGTGGCGCGCGGAATGTCCCGATCTGACGTTGCGCTCGACGTTCATCGTCGGATTTCCTGGTGAGACCGAGAGCGATTTCCAGTATCTGCTCGACTGGCTCGATGAAGCCGAGATCGACCGCGTCGGCTGCTTCAAATACGAGCCGGTCGCCGGTGCGACCTCGAATGCGCTTGGCCCGATGGTGCCGGACGAGGTCAAGCAGGACCGCTGGAACGCGCTGATGGCGCGGCAGCAAAAGATTTCCGCCAAACGGCTGAAGCGTAAAGTGGGCACCCGGCAACAGGTGATCATCGACGAGGTCGGCCCGACGGTCGCGAAAGGCCGCTCGAAATCCGACGCGCCGCAGATCGACGGCACGGTGTACCTGTCAAGCCGGCGACCGCTGAAGGTCGGCGAGATCGTCACCGCGAAAATCGAACGCGCGGACCAGTATGATCTGCACGGCACCGTCGCCGGTTTCTAAGCGATCGATGTTGCCCGTTTGGCATTCAGCGCGGTGGCGACGCGGCTGACCGGCGCTCGGCCGATCATCGCGCTGACCGTATTGGTTGCGGCGAGTAGACGATCCATATCGACGCCGGTCGCGATGCCCATGCCCTCGAGCATATAGACGACATCCTCGGTCGCGACATTTCCCGTCGCGCCGGGCGCATAGGGACAGCCGCCAAGCCCGCCGGCCGCGGAATCGATGACGCGGGCGCCCTCCTCCAGTCCGGCGTAGAGATTGGCAAGCGCCTGCCCATAGGTGTCGTGAAAGTGCATCGCCAGCCGCGCGAGCGGCACCTCCCCCGCGACGGCGCGCAACAA
>JAQGJY010000376.1 GCA_028290325.1 Tardiphaga sp. | reverse complement strand
TCCAGAAATTCGCTCTCAAGCCGGTCGTCATCGGCGGCCGGCCGGCCCTGCGCGTCGTCGGTCATCGTTCGGTCGCTGCTTTCGTCCGTGAAGATGAAACATAGTTCCGATCGCCATTGACAGCAATCGGATTTGAGGAATTATAGTTCAGAATAGCCGGAAATCGGCATCTCAGGGGAGACGACGCCATGCGATGTGGTCCAAAACGCCTTTGGCCATACCGATGCGCGCGCCGCGTCGGGTGGGGCGCATCATGAGCGATCCCGCGTCGTCCTACAACGCGGTGACCTGGCTGCTCGACCGCAACATCGACGCCGGTCGTGGCGACAAGTTGGCGTTCACCGATACCACGCGTGATCTCAGCTACGGCGCGTTGCAGGCGCAAAGCCGCCAGCTCGGCAACCTGCTGAAGCGGCTTGGCGTTCGCCGCGAGGAGCGCGTGGCGATGATCATGCTCGATACGGTGGATTTCCCGGTCGTGTTCCTCGGCGCGATCCGCGCCGGTATTGTCCCGGTGCCGCTCAATACGCTGCTGACGGCGGAGCAATATGCCTATGTGCTGGCGGATTGTCGCGCGCGTGTGCTGTTCGTCTCCGAAGCCTTGCTGCCGGTGGTCAAGGATCTGGTCGGCCGGATGCCGGACCTCGATCATGTCGTGGTCTGTGGTGGCGACGCCCGATCGTCGAACCAGCATGGCTTCAAACGTTTCGCCGACCAGATCAGCGGCGAATCCGACCGGTTCAATACGGCGGCGACGCATCCGGATGAGCCGGCGTTCTGGCTCTATTCGTCGGGCTCGACCGGCATGCCGAAAGGCGTGCGGCATCTGCATGCGAGCCTCGCCGCGACGGCGGAGACGTACGCCCAACAGGTGCTCGGCATTCGCGAGGACGATGTCGGACTGTCGGCGGCGAAGTTGTTTTTCGCCTATGGCCTCGGCAATGCGCTGACGTTTCCGCTGTCGGTCGGCGCGACCACGATCCTGAATGCCGAGCGTCCGACGCCCGCGGTGATGTTCGCGCTGATGCAGCGATACGAGCCGAGCATCTTCTTCGGCGTGCCGACGTTGTTTGCCGCCATGCTGAATGACGAAACCCTCAAGAACGCGCGCGCCGGATCGCGGCTGCGCGTCTGCACCTCGGCCGGCGAGGCGCTGCCGGAATCCGTCGGCCATGCCTGGAAGGCGCGTTTCGGTGTCGATATTCTCGACGGCGTCGGCTCGACCGAACTGCTGCACATCTTTCTGTCGAACGCGCCGGGCGATATCAAATACGGCAGTTCGGGCCGTCCGGTGCCGGGCTATCGCGTGCGGCTGGTCGACGAGTCCGGCGCCGAGGTGGCTGATGGCGAGGTCGGCGAATTGCTGGTCGACGCGCCGTCGGCGGGCGAGGGCTACTGGAATCAGCGCAGCAAAAGCCGCCGCACCTTCGAGGGCCATTGGACCCGCACCGGCGACAAATATATTCGCGACGGCGACGGGCGCTTCACGTTTTGCGGCCGCTCCGACGACATGTTCAAGGTGTCGGGCATCTGGGTGTCGCCGTTCGAGGTGGAGAGCGCGCTGATCACCCATCCGGCCGTGCTCGAAGCCGCCGTGGTCCCGGAAGCCGACGCCGAGGGCCTGCTGAAGCCGAAAGCCTTCGTCGTGTTGCGCGCCGACGTCGCGACGGATGGTCTGCATGAGTCGCTCAAGGATCACGTCAAGCAGAAGATCGGGCCGTGGAAATATCCGCGCTGGATCGATGTGGTGGAAGCGCTGCCGAAAACCGCGACCGGGAAAATTCAAAGGTTCAAGCTGCGTGGGGGAATTTGAGCGTGTCGCAAACGGCATCGATGTTGATTGCAGGCTGGCATCGCTCGCTGACCGCCCTGTCGCTCCTGCAACGCCGGGGACGGCTCGGTGCATCGGCGCGACGCTGGGATGCGTCATGACCCATCTCGCTCCTGCCGGCCTCATCACCATCGCCGACTCGGCGCTTGAATATCGCTTCACCGGCCCGCAGCCAGATGCCGCGCCGACGCTGGTGATGCTGCATGAAGGCCTCGGCGCGGCGGCGTTATGGGGCGACGTGCCGGAGACACTTGGGGCCGCGACCGGCTGCGGCGTGTTCGCCTATTCGCGCGCGGGCTATGGCGCGTCGAGCCCGGCCGCATTGCCGCGCGGCCTCGACTACATGCATCGCGAGGCGCTCGACGTGCTGCCGGCATTGCTCGATGCGATCGGATTCCGGCGCGGGCTTCTGATCGGACATTCCGATGGCGCGTCGATCGCGACGATCTATGCGGGAACGTTGCAGGATCATCGCGTGCGCGGGCTGGTGCTGATCGCGCCGCATTTCATCGTCGAGGATGTTTCGATCGCGTCGATCGCGTCGATCAAGACGGCCTATCAGACCACCGATCTGAAATCGAAGCTCGGCCGTTGGCACGCCGATGTCGATAACGCCTTCTATGGCTGGAACGATGCGTGGCTCGATCCGCGATTTCGCGGCTGGGACATTTCGGAAAGCCTCGCCTATATCCGCGTGCCCGTTGCGATCGTGCAAGGCGCGGACGATCAATACGGTACGTTGCGCCAGATCGAGATCGCGCGGGAGGAATGCTACTGCCCGGTCGATGTCACGATCATTCCGGGCGCCGCGCATGCCCCGCATCGCGAGGCCGCCGCGCTGACGCTGGCAACGATCAGCGGCTTCGTCAACGACGTGATGCGGATCGAGGCGGCGTCCTGAGCGTCAAGCGCTGGCGCGCGGATTGATCGCGATGCCGACGCGGCCGAGGCCGGGCAATTTGAGCGCCGGATAGCGCCAGTCGATGCCGAGCACCGCGCCGAGAAAATTCAGCTCAAGCCCTTCGACCCACCCGGCGGTGACACCGAGATAGCCGCCGAGCGTGGCGAACACGCCGGTGCCGGAAGGCGTCAGGCCGACCCACGATCCGTCATAGGGAAAATCCTTGCCGATCGCGGTCGGCGGCAGCGTGACTTTCAGCTCGGGCACCGCGGCCAGCGCGGCGGCGACGAAGGTGTTCGAGTTTGGCCCCGGCCATGCGCGATAGTCGCCATAAGCGCGCGGCTTGTAGTCCGCGATCGCGGCGCGAATTTTCGGAATCATCAAAGCGGCGGCGTCGCCATCCGCCGCGCCGATGATCTCCGGCATGTCGCCGAACCAGCGGCCGTCGGCGGCGAATCCGTTGACCCGAATCGGATCGCCCCATGCCGTATAATCGTAGCGCGTGTAGCTGTTGGCGCCGGCGTCCTTGACGACAATCCAGCTATGGACCGCGAAGATGCCGCGCCAGCGCACGGTGCGCGCGGCGAACACACGGACCAACGCCTCGGGATGGGCCGAGGCTTGCGGCAACAGTCCCGCGCTGGAGCGATCCGCCATCTGCCAGTTGACCGAACGATCGCCCGCGAAATATTTCGCCGCCGATGCGCCGAGCGGCAGGATCAACAGCAGCAAAAAAGCGATCACGATTTTTCTCACGCAATTGGTGGCCCTGCAGGATGACCGCCATATGGGATCGGCGGATATTCCGCGCAATGGGCAACGCCTTGCATGGATATGTCCGCCGCCGGACGCATCGGTGTTTGAAGACAGGCAGTCATTTTAGCAGTTGAAAATATAAGCGAAGGCGCTAACCATTATCGCACTGGAGCCGTCTCAAGCCTAAACTTCCGCTGTCGTGACGCCGGTCGTCGCGACAGACTTAAAAATTACCGCTTGAAAAGATACCGCGTGGTTGGGAGTGCATCGTGGCCTGGGATATCCTGATACTCAAAATCCTGGCTGTGCGGTCCGATGGCGAAGCCACCACCGCCGAAATCTCACGCGACCTTGCCATCGTTGATCGCGGCGCCCGCATCGCCGCCAACGATCACTCTATCGACGGCGGATTGTTCGGTGCCAAACTCGTCACGTCGCCGCGACGCGGTGTGTGGCGGATCACCGAACGCGGGCGGCGGTATCTCGATAATCACGTTGCCGCCACCGGCATTCCGCTGCAGCTCGCGGCTGAATGACATCAAGCCTTACCAGGTGTTGAACACTCCGAAGAAGCCGCCGCTCTGTCCGCGCGGCATGTTCTCGACATAGACCGGGCGCGGCCTCGGTTTGCGCGGCGCGACTTTCTTCACGGCCCGCGTCGGCCGGTCGATCAGGTCGGCCTCGGCGACACGCGCATGCGCGTTGAGCACGGACGATGGCGTGGCCGCAGCAGCACGCGATGGCGCCGCAGCGGCGCGCGGTGGCGCGACCGCGGCGGCCGGCTGTGGCGCGGCCGCGGCGACCGGCTGTTCGACGGCGACCGGCTCGGACTCGGCCAGCAGCGCCGATGGGCTGACGGCCGGCATCGGCAGGAAGGGACCGGCGGCGGCCAGCGGCGCGAATCCACGAACCGCGCCGTGATTGGCCATCTTCCGCAACACCTCGAGCGAGGTCGACGGATTCGGCGCGGCGGCGGGGGCCGGCGCGATGACACGTTCGGCGACAAAGACGAGCGCGAGCAAAGATGCGCCAGCGAAAAGCGTGTACTTGAGAAGGGGCACGAGCGTGGTTCCGATGTAATGCAGCGTTTCAAGTGTGAGACGGCGCGTTAGTTGCCTGCGTTCAAAAAAATTGTGCTGAAACCAATTCG
>JAQGJY010000348.1 GCA_028290325.1 Tardiphaga sp. | reverse complement strand
CCGCCAAAAGATGCGCTGGCGCAGGCCACTGCGCCGCGACCGCAGGCTCAAGCCGCGATCCGTGCGCCGGAGCCGGATATCAGCGTTCGCTATCCGATGAACCTGAGTTTGTTCGGCAGCACGCCCGGCGAGTTCGATGCCAAGGCATCGAGCGCCGCGCGGATCGGCGAAAGCGACGTCGCGGCGTTCCGCGCGCGGTTGAAGACTTGTTCGACATTGCCGGCGAATGTCGCACCAGACGACAAGGTTGTCATCGTCATCCGCGCGCAATTCTTGCCCGATGGTCGTCTTGCGTCGACGCCGATCCTCATCGAAGCCAGCGCATCGGCGAAAGGCCCGCTCTTGATGCAGGCGGCGATCGCCGCTTTGCAATCATGCCAGCCTCATCTGTCACTGCCGGCCGACAAATATCAGGAGTGGAAGCTGCTTGACCTCAGCTTCACGCCGCAGGATTTCAAGAAAAGCTAATGCCGTCATGACAGGCCGCCGACCAGCCGGCACTCCAACGGATCGTCAGCAAGCGAAGCAATCCAGCTCTTCCCAATTCAGGGAAGTGACCGGATTGCTTGATCAAGTCGTTGGCGCCGTCGCGACTTCGCTCGGGCTGTAACGACCCCTCGCTTACGCGGCCGCCGCCGCGTTCACGACAGTGTCGGCCAGCGTCGTCAGCGTCTCGTCCGTCTTCTTTTCCTGCTTCAACGTCTCATCCAGCAGGCGCACCGCATCTTTCATGCCAAGCTGCAGGGCCCACTGCTTCAGCGTGCCGTAGCGGGAAATTTCGTAATGCTCCACGGCCTGCGCGGCGGCGAGCAAACCGGCGTCAAGCGCGGCCGCACCTTTGTATTCGTCCATGATCTCGGTGCCCTCTTCGAGGATACCCTTGATCGCCGCGCAGGTCTTGCCGCGCGCCGGCTTGCCGAGAATTTCAAAAATCTGCTCCAGCCGCTCGACCTGCCCTTCGGTCTCGCCCTGATGCTTGACGAATGCGGCACTCAGCTTTTCGGACTGAGCCGCCTTTGCCATTTTCGGCAGCGCCTTCAAGATCTGCTTTTCCGCGAAGTAGATGTCCTTCAGCGTGTCGAGAAACAAATCGTTGAGATCTTTATCTTTGCCAGCCATGAAAAACTCCTCTGAGACGCAAAGCGGGATAGTTCCCGTCTGCCCAACGAAAGGCGTTCATACTTGTTCCAATGTCAGGAACGTCAGGCCGCCAGCGTCGTCTCGACCAGTCTGACCCAGTACGACGTGCCGTAGACGATCGCATCGTCGTTGAAATTATAGGCCGGGTGATGCAGGCCCGCGCTGTCGCCATTGCCGATGAAGACGAACGCGCCCGGCCGCGCTTCCAGCATATAGGCGAAGTCTTCCGCGCCCATGATCGGGACCATCTCGGTATCGACGTTCGCCGCGCCCGCCACCTCACTTGCGATGCGCGCGGCCATCTGCGTCTGCGACGGATGATTGACGACCACGGGATAGCTGCGTTCGTATTCGAGATGGATCTTGGTGCCGGTTGCCAGAGCAATACCGGCGCACACCTCACGCACACGCTTTTCGACGAGGTCCCGCATCGCGGCTTTCAGCGTCCGCACGGTGCCCTTGAGTTCGGCGGTTTGCGGGATCACGTTGCGCGCATTGCCGGCGTGGAATTCGCACATCGATATGACGGCGGATTCCAGCGGATCGACGCTGCGCGACACGATCTGCTGTAAGGCGACGACGAGCTGCGATCCCGCCAGCACGGTGTCGATGCAGATATGCGGCCGAGCGGCATGGCCGCCTTTGCCTTCGATCTTGATCGTGACGTGATCGGTTGCCGCCATGATCGGCCCCGTCCGCATCGCGAACGACCCGACCGGGACGCCGGGACCGTTATGCATGCCGAAGACCTGATCGATCTTGAAGCGATCCATCAGCCCATCCTTGATCATGGCGGCGGCGCCGGCGCCGCCCTCCTCCGCCGGCTGAAAGATCACGACGGCATCGCCGGCGAAATTGCGGGTCTCCGCGAGATAGCGCGCCGCCCCCAGCAGCATCGCGGTGTGGCCGTCATGACCGCAGGCATGCATCGTGCCCGGCGTAGTCGAGGCGTAATCGACGCCTGTTTCTTCAAGGATCGGCAGCGCATCCATGTCGGCGCGGAGCCCGATCGCCTTGACGTCGGCACCGCCGGCCGGCTTGCGGCCCTTGATGACGCCGACGACGCCGGTGCGGCCGATCCCGGTCACCACCTCATCACAGCCGAATTCGCGCAGCCGGTCCGCCACGAAAGCCGCCGTGCGGTGCACCTCGTACATCAGTTCGGGATGGGCATGCAGATCGTGCCGCCACGCCACGATATCGGGCTGAAGATCGGCGACGCGGTTGATGACGGGCATGGTCAGGTTCTCTCGGCTTGCAAAGACCAAGGCTACCACGCAAGCACGCTCTGTACAGCCGCCGGTCGCGCGGGCTAAGGCGTGGATCAAAGCGGGAGGCAAAGATGACGCGGCGGCTGGACGGTGAGTTCGATTATATCGTCGTCGGGGCCGGGACCGCCGGCTGCATCGTCGCCAATCGGCTTTCCGCCGATCCCTCGAAGCGCGTCCTGTTGCTGGAGGCTGGTGGCCACGACAATTGGATCTGGTTTCATATCCCGGTCGGCTATCTGTTCGCGATCGGCAACCCGCGCGCGGACTGGATGTTCAAGACCGAGCCGGAACCCGGCCTCAACGGCCGCAGTCTGAGCTATCCGCGCGGCAAGGTGATCGGCGGTTCCTCCGCCATCAACGCGATGATCTCGATGCGCGGCCAGGCCGCCGATTACGATCACTGGCGCCAGCTCGGCCTGGCCGGCTGGGGCTGGGACGACGTGCTGCCGCAGTTCAAGCATCTCGAGGATCATTTCCTTGGCGACAGCGAACATCACGCGACCGGCGGGGGCTGGCGCGTCGAAGCGCCGCGGCTGCGTTGGGACGTGCTCGACCGCATCGCCGACGCCGCGGCCCAAATGGGCATTCGCCGCGTCGCGGATTTCAACACCGGTGACAATGAAGGTATCGGCTATTTTCACGTCAACCAGAAGCGCGGCCGGCGCTGGTCGTCGGCGCGCGGCTTTCTCAAGCCGGTGCTGAACCGCGCGAACCTGCGTCTCGAAACCAATGTGCTGGTCGATCGTCTGATCGTGAAAGACGGCCGCGCCACCGGGGTGCGTTTCGCGCGCGGCGGCGAGACCATCGAGGCCCATGCCAAGGGCGAAATCGTCCTCTGCGCCGGCGCGGTCGGCTCGCCGCAGGTGTTGCAACGTTCCGGTATTGGCCCTGGCGAATGGCTGTCGCCACTTGGCATCGACGTCGTGCTGGATCGACAGGGCGTCGGCCGCAATTTGCAGGACCATCTGCAACAGCGCGCGATCTACAAGGTCTCCGGCGTCCGTACCCTCAACGAGACCTATTACAATCTGTTGCGGCGCGGCTGGATGGGCGTCGACTACGCGCTGCGCCGGCGCGGACCGCTGACAATGGCGCCGTCCCAGCTCGGCATCTTCACGCGATCGGACCCGCATCGCGAACGCGCCAACATTCAGTTTCACGTCCAGCCATTGTCGCTGGATAAATTCGGCGATCCGCTGCATCGGTTTCCGGCCGTCACCGTCTCGGCCTGCAATCTGCAGCCGACGTCGCGCGGCGAAATCAGGCTGCGCGACGCGGAGCCGTCATCCGCGCCGTCGATCGCGCCGCGTTATCTCTCGACCGATGAAGATCGCATCGTTGCCGCCGACGCGATCCGGGTTACCCGGCGATTGATGCGGCAGGATGCACTCAAGGCCTATGATCCGGAGGAATATCTGCCGGGACCGTCGGTGGGTGACGACGCAGCCGCGCTGGCGAAAGCGGCGGGCGACATCGGCACCACGATCTTCCACCCGGTCGGCACAGCGAAGATGGGCCTCGCGAGCGATCCGTTCGCTGTCGTGGACGAGCGCTTGCGGCTGTTCGGAATTGAGCGCCTGCGCGTGATCGATGCGTCGGTGATGCCGACCATCACCTCCGGCAATACCAACACGCCGACGGCGATGATCGCCGACAAAGGCGCGGCGATGATCATCGACGATGCGCGCTGAGCAGCGCTCGATACGCCGCTGCGATCTTTGCAGCCTCCACGTCGATGCTGAAATTCGCCACGACGTGCGCCCGTCCGCGCGCGCCCATCGCTTCGGCCGTTGACGGATCGCACATCAGAGGTTCGATGGCCGCAATCAACGCGATCGCGTCGTCGATCGGCACCAGGACACCGGTGTTGCCGTCATCGACCACGATCTCCGCCGCGCCGGCGTGCGTCGCGACCAGCGCCGCGCCCGACGCCATGGCCTCGATCAACGTCAGTCCGAAACCTTCGTTACGCGACGTGAATGCATAGATCGTCAGCCTTTTGTACCAGCGAACGACCTCATCGATCGGCAA
>JAQGJY010000293.1 GCA_028290325.1 Tardiphaga sp. | reverse complement strand
CGGATAGACATCCGCCAGCCGCGTGCCGGGCTTGAGAAATCTCGCCGCGTCCGGGCGTACCCATCGCGCGGCGTCGGGGCGCAGCCAGCGCTGCTGCCGATGCCGCGAGAAAGCGTTCGCGCGAGTGACCATGCGCGGGCTCCGGATTCAACGACCGTCGGAAATGGAAACGGCGCGCCGCAGCGCGCCATGGAAAGTCCGTGCAGACAGGTCGCGACGCCTTTTTGGCGCCTCGCGGAGCCGGCGCCGCATCAGATGGCCCGCGATGCGGCCCGGTGCCGCGCAGCCGCACTTCATGCGGCTCATGACCAGCACCAAAGCCTCACGCCACCCGCAACTCGGCGTCGATCGCGATCCAGGCGCCGTCGTCGCGAATGCCGGTGATGCGATAGACGTCGTCATCCTCGACCAGGCGATGCCGCAACGTCAGATCGAGCGGCCCGCGCAGCACGATCCGCGCCCGCGTGCTCGCGCCGTCGGCGTCGGCGGCGACAGTCTCGCGCGAGGCCAGCAGCGTCACCTGCGCCCACACCTCGGCGACGTCGGCGTAGCCGCGCGTGAAACCGCCCTGGCCGTCCGCGACGTCGAGCGGCTTCTGCAAGGTGAGCCGCGACCGCAACTGCCCGGCGCCGATCACAGCGACAACACCCGATAGGACGCGATCATCGCGTGCACGCTGCCGGGCATCATCGCGACGTTGCCGCCGATCGCCATCAAGCCGCGATTGTCGTACCAATGCGCGACCAGCGAGCGCACGGCATGGCGCAGCAGCTGCGGCACGCTCGCGGCATTGGCGCCGAAGCCGATCTCGACATCGAGTTCGATGCCGGCGACGGCGCGGCCCGGCTGCGGCAACGACCATGGCGGCGCCGCGATCACGCCGGCGGCCTTATCCAGGACGAAGCGCCCGGCATCGACGGCGCGCGCGTTTCCGGCGGCATCGAACACGCGCGCCGCGACGACGTTGCGCGGAGGTCCGATCCGCAACGCGACGCGGCCGTCCTCGGGCCAATGATCGCGCGCGATTCGCCAGGTCTGCGCGATCAGGCCACACCGCGTCTGCGCCTCGATCTGTCCGCGCGCCGCCGCGATCAACGATGTGATCACCGCGTCATCATCGGCGTGCGCGACGCGCAGGAAATTCTTCGCCTCGCTCAGGGTCCACGGCTCGATCGCCGGCGGCGACAGCAAGATCGACGACATCGTGGCGTCCTTTCATCAGCGTGTTGACAGCTCCGGCACGACAAGGCTGATTGCCGCGCATGACCCGATTTGCAGTGTTTGTGATGACGTTGATGCTCACGCCGGCTCTGCTGGTGGCGCCGCCGGCGCTGGCGATGGTCGGCGACGCGCCGGCCGGCGACGGCGCGATCGCGCGCAGCGTCGTCACCATCGTCGGCTCGCGCGGCAATTTCTGTTCGGGCGCATTGATCGCGCCGGATATCGTGCTGACGGCCGCGCATTGCGTGCAGCCCGGCGCCGATTACAAGATCGTGCGCTACGACGCGCAGCGCCAGCCGCTCCTGATGTCGATCCGCCGCGTCATCATCCACCCGCAATTCACGATGGCCGCGATCGCGCAAAACCGCGCCAGCGCCGATGTCGCATTGCTGCAACTGGCCGAACCGCTCGACCGGGAACCGACCGCGCCGCTTGGCGCGCCCATTGAGCCGATCGTCGCCGGCCGCACCTATGGCGTCGCCGGCATCGGCGTCACGCGACGCGGCGACGGCAAAAGCGGCGGCGTCGTGCGCGCGGCGACCTTGGTGTCGACAAGCCAGCCCGGCCGCCTGCAAATTCGGCTCGTCGATCCCGCGACCAACAACACGCGCGACGGTCTCGGCGCCTGCACCGGGGATTCCGGCGGGCCGGCCTATGAGGATCAGAACGGCCGCGCGGTGATGATCGGCGTGGTGTCGTGGTCAACCGCGCCGAACAACGCCGTCGGTTGCGGCGGCCTCACCGGCGTCACGCCATTGTCGCTCTACCGCGACTGGATCGTCACCACGGCGCGCGGCTGGTGCGCGCGGATGTGAGAACAACAAAGCTCGTCAGGTCGGTTTATAAAATCCCGTCTCCAGATTGTGCAATCGCATCCCCGCGGTACCCGCGAAGGGAAATTCGAGGCGATCGACGATCTCCTGCAAAACCATACGCGATTGTTCCGGCAGCACCACAAGGGTCGCCGTCGCGGCCTCCAATCGGACGCTCGGGCTGGGATGGCGATAGAAGGCAGCGAGCACACGTCGCTGATCACCGGGGCGATTCTTTAGTTCGTTTCTGACTGCGTCGATCTGCAAATAGATGCGGTTCGCTTTGCTGATTTCGAAGTCCATGACGGCTCGCCCTTTCGCGATCGCGAGGCGAAGGAATTCGTCCGCAAGTTCCGGGACCGTCGCAGTCGCCAGGTTAAGTTTCTTCATGGCTTCAAAACCCCAAAGCGACCCGATGACGTCTCCGAGCCGTCTCACCGAGGATCGTTGCTGTCTTCAACACTCCGTGGTCTCTCAAACGTCCAGACCCGCGCGCATCTGATACCCGCGATCTTTGTCACGAGGATAATCTCGCGGAGCCATTTCGTCAGCCCCGCTTCACGAACCGCGCCGCGTCCGGCCTACCGATCGCGCGGCATCACGGCGCAGCCAGCGCTGACCAGCACCAAAGCCTCACACCACCCGCAACTCGGCGTCGATCGCGATCCAGGCGCCCTCGTCGCGAATGCCGGTGATGCGATAGACGTCGTCATCCTCGACCAGGCGATGCCGCAACGTCAGATCGAGCGGCCCGCGCAGCACGATCCGCGCCCGCGTGCTCGCGCCGTCGGC
>JAQGJY010000288.1 GCA_028290325.1 Tardiphaga sp. | reverse complement strand
CCGGCAGCGGCTTGCCCTCCATCCATTCCAGGAAGGCGCCACCGGCGGTGGAAATGTAGGTGAAATCGTCGGCCACGCCGGCGTGGTTCAGCGCCGCGACGGTATCGCCGCCGCCGGCCACCGAGATAAGTCGGCCGGCCTTGGTTCGCGCCGCGGCATGCTTGGCGGCCTCGACCGTGCCTCTATCGAACGGCGTCATTTCGAACGCACCGAGCGGGCCGTTCCAGACCAATGTCTTGGCGTCATCGATCGCCGCGATAACGGCGGCAATCGATCGCGGGCCGACATCAAGGATCATGTCGTCGGCCGGAATCGCGTCGAGGCTGGTTACGGTCGAGGCCGCGTTGGCCTTGAATTCATGCGCGACGATGGCATCGACCGGCAAAATGATCTTGCAGTTGGCGGCCTTGGCGGCGTCGAGAATCTTCAACGCCGTCGGCGCCAGGTCTTTCTCGCAAAGCGACTTGCCGACGCCAATGCCTTGCGCGTGCAGGAAGGTGTTGGCCATGCCGCCGCCGATCACCAGCATGTCGACCTTGCCGACAAGGTTTTGCAGCAGATCGATTTTGCTCGAGACTTTCGCGCCGCCGACGATGGCGATGACCGGCTTCGTCGGCGCGTCGAGCGCCTTGCCGAGCGCGTCGAGTTCGGCCTGCATGGTGCGGCCGGCGAACGCGGGCAATTTGTGACCGAGTCCTTCGGTCGAGGCGTGCGCGCGATGCGCGGCGGAGAACGCGTCGTTGACCCAGATGTCGCCAAGCTCAGCGAGTTCGGCGACAAAGCTCGGATCGTTGTTTTCTTCCTCTTTATGGAAGCGGGTGTTTTCGAGACAAAGGATGTCGCCGTCCTTCATCGCCGCGACCGCCTTGGCGGCGAGGTCACCGATGCAATCATCCGCGAAGGCAACCGGCTTGCCGATCACCTTGGCGAGTTCGGCGGCGACCGGCTTCAGGGAGTTTTTGTCGTCGCGGCCTTTCGGCCGGCCGAAATGCGCGAGCAGAATGACCTTGCCGCCGTTGCCGGAAATTTCCGTGATGGTCGGGGCGATGCGTTCCAGCCGGGTCGCGTCCGTCACCGTGCCATTGTCCATCGGCACGTTGAGATCGACGCGCACCAGCACGCGCTTGGATTTCACGTCGGCGTCATCGAGGGTTTTGAATGTCATTTTCTCAGAACGTTCAGAGCGAAGATGAGAATCACGGAGCCAATCCCCCACGTGGCGAAGGTGATCGTGAGAAGTGACCAAGTCGATGGCAAGTGGGCAAATCGGGATTCAAGCCCCGCCATGCGGCCTTCAAGCCCCGTGAAGCGGCCATCCAGCCCCGTCAAACGACCTTCGATCTTCGCAAGCGAAACCTGGATGTTCGTCAGAAGCGTTTCCACGGATTTCAAAGTCGATCTGACGTCGGCCATATCGTCCTCCAATCGCTCAACGCGATTTTCTAAAGATGACCATTTTTCCGACTCGCCTGGGCCCAGCACGACGGTTCTCCGCATCCCTGAAGCTTGTTAAAACTCAGGCAAAGCCGAGGAGTCGTCAATGCGAAATGTGTTAACGTCTCAGATCAACTTGCCCATCGCGACGGCGGTGTCGGCCATGCGGTTGGAAAAGCCCCACTCGTTATCGTACCACGACATCACGCGCACCAGCGTGCCGTTCTGCACCTTGGTCTGGTCCATCGCGAAGGTGGACGAATGCGGGTCGTGGTTGAAGTCGATCGAGACGTTCGGCGCGTTGGTATAGCCGAGGATGCCCTTCAGCTTGCCGTCCGCCGCGGCCTTGATCGCGGCGTTGATCTCGGCGACGTCGGTCTTGCGCTTGGCGATGATCTTGAGATCGACTACCGAGACGTTCGGGGTCGGCACGCGGATCGCGACGCCGTCGAGCTTGCCCTGCAATTCCGGCAGCACCAGACCGATCGCCTTCGCGGCACCCGTCGAGGTCGGGATCATCGATAGCGCCGCCGCACGGCCGCGATACAGATCGCTATGCATGGTGTCGAGCGTCGGCTGATCGCCGGTATAAGCGTGGATCGTCGTCATGAAGCCGGTTTCGATACCGACCAGTTCATTCAGCACCATCGCCACCGGGGCGAGACAGTTGGTGGTGCACGAACCGTTCGAGACCACCAGGTGGTCCTTGCTCAGCACCTTGGTGTTGACGCCATAGACGATCGTCGCGTCGGCACCCTCGGACGGCGCCGAGACCAGCACGCGTTTGGCGCCGGCGGTCAGATGCGCTGAGGCCTTGGCCTTGGCGCTGAAAATGCCGGTGCATTCCAGCGCGATGTCGATGTTCAATTCTTTCCAGGGCAGCGTCGCGGGATCGCGGACGGCCAGCACCTTGATCTTGCCCTTGCCGAGATCGATAGAATCGCCATCAACCGTCACGGTGCCGGGGAAGCGGCCATGCACCGAGTCGAAGCGCAGCAGATGGGCATTGGTCTCGACCGGGCCGAGATCGTTGATGGCGACAACTTCGATGTCGCTGCGGTGGGATTCATAAATCGCGCGCAGGACATTGCGGCCGATGCGGCCGAACCCGTTGATCGCAACCCGGACTGCCATTCAACTTCTCCCTTTGAAACCAGATTTGTCAGTTTTCGGGGCCGTTATTGCCCGAAAGATCGCAGGTTGCAATGCATCAGACGAGCGGAGGCGGTTACGACGACCTCGCGCCCAGACGTGCGGCGGCGGCCTCCGCGACAGCCTCCGGCGTGATGCCGAAATGCTTGTACAGTTCCTTATATGGGGCACTGGCTCCGAATCCGCTCATGCCGATAAAGATGCCATCCATGCCGATAATGGCATCCCAGCCCATCCGCACGGCGGCCTCAACCGCAACGTTGACCTTGGCCTTGCCGATGATGGCGGCGCGGGCAGCGGCCGGAGCTTCCAGCAGCAGGTCCATGCAGGGCACGGAGACGACGCGGGCTTTGATGCTCTTGGCGGCCAGCAGCTTGCGGGCATCCATCGCGATCTCGACCTCGGAGCCCGACGCGAAGATCGAGACCTCGGCCTCGCCATCGGCGGCCGCGAGCTCGTAGGCACCGGCGGCGCATCTGTTGTCGGCATCGTCGGTGGTCCGCAATTGCGGCAGGTTCTGCCGCGTCAGCGCCAGCACGCTCGGGCGGCCATCGGCTTCAAGCGCCAACTGCCAGCATTCGAGCGTCTCGACGGTATCGCAGGGCCGGAACACGTTGAGGTTCGGGATCGCCCGCATCGCGGCGAGATGCTCGACCGGTTGATGGGTCGGGCCGTCTTCACCAAGGCCGATCGAATCATGGGTCAGCACGTGGATGACGCGCTCGCCCATCAAGGCGGCGAGGCGCAGCGCCGGGCGCAGGTAATCCGAGAACACGAGGAAGGTGCCGGAATAGGGGATGACGCCGCCATGCAGCGCCATGCCGTTCATCGCCGCCGCCATGCCGTGCTCGCGGATGCCGTAATGCACGAAGCGGCCGCCGTAATTGTTCGCCGAGACCGCCACCATGCCCTTGGCGCGGGTGTTGTTGGAGCCGGTCAAATCTGCGGAGCCGCCGATCATTTCGGGAACGGCCGCCGTCAGCACGGTGATGGCGTTTTCGGACGCGATTCGCGTGGCGATCGCCTTCGGCGAGGCGGCGAGCTCGGTCTTCATGGCCTTGACGGCGGCGGCCAGCGCCTGTGTCGGCAACTCGCCCTTGATGCGGCGCTCGAATTCGGCGCGCTTGGCGGCATCGGCCTTGCCGATCCGCTGCGACCAGTCTTGATGCGCCGCCGCGCCGCGCGAACCGGCCGCGCGCCAGGCGTCGAGGATGTCTTTCGGAATCTCAAAGGCGGGCGCGTCCCAGCCGAGCTTCTTGCGCGCGCCGGCGATTTCCTCCGCGCCGAGCGGCGAGCCATGGGATTTTTCCGAGCCGGCCTTGGTCGGCGCGCCGAACGCGATCACGGTCTTGCAGGCGATCAGCGACGGGCGATCGGCTTTCTGGGCGCGGGTCAGCGCATCGGCGATGGCTTTGGCGTCGTGGCCGTCGATGCGCTCCGCGGCCCAGCCGGCGGCCTCGAAACGCTTCACTTGATCGACCGAATCCGACAGCGACAGCGCGCCGTCGATCGAGATGCCGTTGTCGTCGAACAGGACGATCAGCCGGTTCAGCCTGAGATGGCCGGCCAGCGCGATCGCCTCCTGGCTGAGGCCTTCCATCAGGTCGCCATCCGACGCCAACACGTAGGTATGGTGATCGACGATGTCGCCACCGAATTCGGCCGCCAGATGGCGCTCGGCCATCGCCATGCCGACGGCGGTGGCGAGGCCCTGTCCAAGCGGGCCGGTGGTGGTCTCGATGCCTTTGGTGACGAAATTCTCGGGGTGACCGGGCGTCAGCGATCCCATCTGGCGGAAGCGCTTGATCTCGTCGATTGTCATCTGCGCGTTGCCGGTCAGATACAGCAGCGCGTACAGCAACATCGAGCCGTGACCGGCCGAGAGCACGAAACGGTCGCGATCCGGCCAGGTCGGATCGGCGGCGTCGAACTTCAGGAACTGCGTGAACAGCACCGTGGCCATGTCGGCCGCGCCCATCGGCAGGCCGGGATGACCGGATTTGGCCTGCTCGACGGCGTCCATCGCCAAAGCGCGGATTGCATTGGCCATCTGGGAGTGATCGACGCGCGACATGGGATCAGCCTGGATTTTCGAGGGGACATGAAGGGAGTGCTGGATAGCATCAGGTTTCGCGAGAGTCCAAACGCCTGCAACCGCTTAACGGTGTATAGCCGGCGTTGCGGCGTTGCGCTCCGCGCGCGGCCCACGTAAATTTCGCAGCTTAAATGCTTGCCGCGCCGCAGCTTTTGCGGCCGCGCGGAAGCTGCCACCCGACCCGACCGAAAAGTGCTGCGCCATCGCGATGAACGATCGTCCCGCCAAAAGCTCCTCGAGCCCGGATCCCGCCGCCGAGATCGACGCTGCGACGCGCCGGTTGCTGGGCGCGCTCGATGCGCTGGAAAGCGCGGTCGAACGGCGGCGCGATGCCGATCGCGACGAGGACGAGTTGGCATCGCGAATTCAGGCGCTCGGCGCGGATCGCTCGCGACTCGCGGACGAGCTCGACGGCACGCTGGTGAAATCGCGCCGGCTGGAGCGGGCCAATCGCGAGATCGCCGAGCGGCTCGATGCGGCGATCGGGACGATCAAGCTCGTGCTCGACGCGGAGGACACGCCGTGAGCCATATCAACGTCACCATCAACGGCCGGCAATACCGGATGGCCTGCGAGCCGGGGCAGGAAACCCGGCTGCTCAAACTCGCCGACGGTCTGGAGACCCGCGTTGAAAGCCTGCGCGGCAAATTCGGCGAGATCGGCGATGGCCGGCTCACGGTGATGGCGGCCCTGATGGTGGCCGACGAGCTGGTCGATGCGCAGGCGCGGATTCGCGCGCTGGAAGAAGAGCTCAACGCGCTGCGCGATGTTCGTGTCGTGGCGTCGGATCGCGCGCGCGCGACGCAGAGCGCGGTCGCCGCCGCGTTGAATGCCGCCGCCGACCGCATCGAGAAGACCACGCAGGTGTTGAACCGCACCGTCGGCAACGGCATCGCGATGGGCTAGGTTTCGACGCCGCTCAGATTGATGGATGGATGAATGTCCGCGTCCCCTCTCCCGCGCGATGCACGTGCATCGCGTGGCGGAGAGGATGGAGCGGCCGACGGCCGAGCCGGGCGAGGGGCCTGGTTCGGCCGTGAGGCTCAATCCGTCACCCGACTCGCCTCGCGAAGCCGCCCTCTCGCACCCGGGGAGAGGGAAGACGCACTCTGACGCTGCGCGTCCGCTCTCAAGCTCTCCGGGTTCGCTGTCGTCCTGCCGGATCGCGCCACATCATTTCTTCACCAGCGGGCAGGCCGGATCGGGCGGACCGAACGCATCCGCGCCGGAGATTTTCGCGAGGATCTCGTAATAATCCCACGGATATTTCGACTGCTCGGGCGTCTTCACCTGGACCAGCATCAGGTCATGCACCATCAGGCCGTCCTCGCGCAGCGTGCCGTTGCGGGCGAAAAAATCCTCGATCGGCTTCTCGCGCATTTTCGCCGCGACCTTCAGCGGCTCGTCGCTGCCGGCGTCCTTGATGGCGTTGAGATAGACCATCACCGACGAATAGACGCCGGCCTGCCACATCGTCGGCATCCGGTTCATCTTGCTGAAATAGCGCT
>JAQGJY010000274.1 GCA_028290325.1 Tardiphaga sp. | reverse complement strand
GGCGGCCAGGCCAGCCAGAAGGGTCGCGGTGCGAAAATAGCTCATCGGTGTCTCCAGACGCGGCATCACCCGCCGCGCCCATGAAATGGGGGCCGATCGGACAAGGTTTCAAGATGATGCGGCGGCGCGTCGCGGTGCTCGAATCAAACCAGGGAATGCCTGGCGGCGCTGACGCGGATCGAATCGGCGAGCTTGACCTCAATTGGCTTCCGGCCGCGCGCCGATCGCGGCGATGCAGTGCGCCGCCGCCGGTTGACATTGAATCGGCGCGGAAGGTGGCCTACCGTCCGTTCAAGTCAAAAAAGAAGCCAACAACAAAAAACGAGGAACATCCATGGCGCGCATGAAATTCGGGGCTTTTCTGGCTCCGCATCATCCGATCGGCGAACACCCGACGTTGCAGTTCCGCCGCGATCTCGATTTCGTGCAGCAGCTCGACGATCTCAACTACGACGAATTCTGGTGCGGCGAGCATCATTCGTCCGGCTGGGAAATGATCGCGTCGCCCGAGATGTTTCTCGCGGCCGCGGGCGAGCGCACCAAGCGCATCAAGCTCGGCACCGGCGTGGTGTCGCTGCCCTATCATCACCCGTTCAACGTCGCGCAGCGTATGGTGCAGCTCGATCACATGACCGGCGGCCGTGCGATGTTCGGCTCCGGCCCCGGCGCGCTGGCCTCGGACGCGCACACGCTCGGCATCGATCCGATGACGCAGCGCGACCGGCAGGACGAGGCGATCGGCCTGATCCGCCGCATGTTCAAGGGCGAGCGCGTCACCGCCAAAAGCGACTGGTTCACGATGAACGACGCGGCGTTGCAGATCCTGCCGCTCCAGGAGGACATGCCGTTCGTCGTGGCGTCGCAGATCTCGCCGTCGGGCATGACGCTGGCCGGCAAATATGGCATCGGCATCATCTCGCTCGGTTCGATGTCGACGCAGGGCCTGATGGCGCTGCCACAGCAGTGGGAATTCGCCGAGGACGCCGCCAAGAAGCATGGCACCACGGTCGATCGGGCCAATTGGCGCGTGCTGTTGTCGTGGCACATCGCCGAGACCCGCGAGCAGGCGCGTCAGGAAGCCGGCGCCGGGCTATTGCGCTGGCACAACGAATATACGGTCGGCACGCTGCAGCGGCCGGGCGTGGCCCCCTTCGCCGACGCCAACGACGCCGTCGAGAAGACCGCCTATGTCGATAATGCCGCGTCGGTGATCGGCACGCCGGACGACCTGATCGCGAAAATCCGCGATATCATGAAGGTCTCGGGCGGCGTCGGCGCCATCATCGGCTTCGCCCATGATTGGGCCAATCCGGAAAATACCCGGCGGTCGTGGGATCTCGTCGCGCGTTATGTGATCCCTGAAATTCAGGGCCTCATCAAACCGCTGCGCGAGAGTCGCGAATATCTGGTGCAGAACCGCGAAGTGTTCGAGCGCGCCGGGCAGGCCGTGATGGCGAAAATCATGCAGAACGACAAGGCCGCCGAAGCGCTGAAAAACACCGGGCCCGGCCGGCTCGCTATTCCGTCGATCAACGCGCCGGACCTGCGGCAGAAGGTTTAGCCACTTCAAGACGCGGCGGAGATTCACTCCGCCGCCCCTTTCCAAGGGATGCCGGCCATGTCGATGCAAAGCGTTTCGCCCGCCACGCACATCCTGACGCGGCCGAGGCCCGGCGCGCTGGCGCACATTCCCGGCGACGAAGGCTGGCCGATCGTCGGCCGCACCTTCGAGGTGCTCGCCAATCCGCGCGGTCAGGTCGAGAAAATGGCGGCGGCCTATGGTCTCGTCTATCGCAGCAAGGTGCTCGGCGAAACCAGCATCTCGGTGCTCGGCCCCGAAGCCAACGAGCTGGTGCTGTTCGACCAGACCAAGCTGTTCTCGTCGACCCATGGCTGGGGCACGATTCTCGACCGGCTGTTTCCGCGCGGACTGATGCTGCTCGATTTCGACGAGCATCGCCTGCACCGCCGCGCGCTGTCGGTCGCCTTCAAGGCCGGGCCGATGCGCTCTTACATGGCGGCGCTCGACGACGGGATCGGCCGGCGCGTCGCGCAATGGCGCAAGCAACCTGGGCCGATGCTGTTCTATCCGGCGATGAAGCAGCTCACGCTCGACCTCGCCGCCGTTTCATTCCTCGGCACCGACATCGGCGCGGAGGCCGACGAAATCACTCGCGCCTTCGTCGATATGGTCGCAGCCTCCGTCGCGCCGATCCGCACCCCGATCCCGGGCACCGCGATGGCCCGCGGCGTCGCCGGCCGCAAGCGCATCGTCGCTTATTTCTCGCAGCAAATCCCGATCCGCCGTGCGCAGGCCGGCGACGATCTGTTCTCGCAACTGTGTCGCGCCACGCATGAGGATGGCGCGCTGCTCTCGACGCAGGATATCGTCGATCACATGAGCTTCCTGATGATGGCGGCGCACGACACGCTGACATCGTCCTTGACGTCGCTGGTCGGTGAACTCGCCGCGCATCCGGAATGGCAGGCGAAACTGCGCGACGAGGTCAACGCGCTCGGTCTCGACCCGCACGCGCCGATGCCGTTCGAGAAACTCGACGACATGCCGCTGACCGAGATGGCGTTCAAGGAGGCGATGCGCAAGAAGCCGCCGGTGCCGTCGATCCCGCGCCGCGCGACGCGCGATTTCACGTTCAGAGGCTACGACATTCCCGCCGGCACGATGGTCAGCATCAATCCGCTGTTCTCGCATCACATGCCGAGCGTGTGGCCGGATCCCGATGCGTTTGATCCGTTGCGCTTCACCGACGCGGCGACGCGCGCGCGGCATCGCTTTGCCTGGGTGCCGTTCGGCGGCGGCGCGCATATGTGCCTCGGCCTGCACTTCGCCTACATGCAGGTGAAATGCTTCATGCGGCACGTCGCGCAAAACATCGAAGTGTCGCTACCGCTGGGCTACACGCCGGACTGGCAGATGTGGCCGATCCCGAAGCCGAAGGATGGGCTACGGGTGATGGTGAAGGCGGTGTGAGCC
>JAQGJY010000263.1 GCA_028290325.1 Tardiphaga sp. | reverse complement strand
AGCGGCGCCAATGCGGCGAAGGCCGCGATGTAGACCCCCAGCGCGATCAGCATGAGATTGCGCATGTCACGGGCCCACGACGCGCCGACATAGATGCCGTCAAAGCAATAGGCCAGCACGCCGCATGCCGGCGCCAGCGCCGCCGGGATGAGATAATCCCGCGCCGCGATCCGCACCTCCGGGCTCGCGGTCATGGCATCGATCAGCGCGCCGCCGCTGATGAGAAATGCCAGCGACACCGCCACGCCGAACGTCGCGCTCCAGCCGATCACGAGCCGCACCGCGCGCGCGAATTGGGCGCGGTTGCGCGCGCCGAAGGACTGGCCGCAGAGCTGCTCGGCCGCGGTGGCGAGGCCGTCGAGAAAGAACGAGCCGATCATGATGAAATTATACAGCACCGCGTTGGCGGCGAGGACGAGATCGCCGCTGCGCGCGCCCTGCGCGGTAAAGAACAGGAACGCCGCGATCAAAGCCGCCGTCCGGATCATGATGTCGCGATTGACGGCGAACAGCCGCTGCAGAGCCGCCGGGTCGAGGAGGCGTCGCCGCGAGATCGCGACCCGGCCATCGAGCAGTCGCCACGCGACGACCAGACCCGCCGCGAAACCGACCGCTTCCGCGATGACCGCCGCGACCGCCGCGCCGCCGATGCCTTGGTTCAACACCAGCACCAACGTCACGGTCAGCGCGATGTTGATGAGGTTGATCGTCACCTGCAAGGCCAGCGCGATGCCGGTGCGGGCTTGACCGATCAGCCAGCCGACGATGACGTAGTTGCCGAGCATGAACGGCGCGGAAAACAGCCGGATGAAGAAATAGGTTCGTGCGGCGTCGGTCACCGCCGCGCTGCCGCCCATCAGCGTGAAGATGCCGCTCGCCAGCGGCGCTTCGAGGGCGATCAGCGCAAGCCCGATCAGGCTGCCGAGCAACAGCGCGCGCATCAGCACGGCATGCACCTCGTCGCGCTGATCGGCGCCCAGCGCCTGCGCGGTGAAGGCGACCGTTGCCATCCGCAGGAAGCCGAACAGCCAGAAGATGCAGTCGAAGGCGACCGAGGCCAGCGCGACGCCGCCGAGCAGATGCGGATCACCGAGCTGGCCGATCGCCGCCGTCGCGACGATGCCCAGCAGAGGCGTCGTGAGATTTGCAAGCATCGCCGGTCCGGCGATGGCGAAAACGCGGCGGTGGCTGATCGCGTCTGATGTCACGACACGTCGCGGCTTAAAACTGGTTTGGACATTCTGATTTCACAGCTGCCGTCCCGGACCCGACGTTTGCGTCGGCTTCGCTGGTGCCGCGCCGCCTGCACAGAACGCTCGCGCGCCAACTCAATCGCCGACCCGATTTAACGCCCACGCGGCGCGTTGAACATCCGGGAGATCAGCCAGATCGGCACGACGATCACAGCGCCGAGCAGGAAGTAACGCCACAGCCCGTTGATCGCGTCGAAGCCGAGGTCGTAGATCCACTCAAACAGGCGGCGGATACTGGCGACGATATTCCACGGATCGAAGCCGATCGCGGCCAGAACGATGCCGACCAGCACCGACAGCAGCACGAGACGAAACAGCACGCCGAGCGGCGAGCCGCCAAGGAAGCGCGACACGCCGTCGCGGCGGGCGCCATAACGCGGGGCATTTTGTGGCGGCAAGCGTGGATCGTTCTGCATCGCGCGTCTCCCGCCCGCCATCGCACGGGCCGACCCCGCAAATGGGGGAGATTGATGCTTACGTCAATGGGCGCCGATCGCGGCTTCGTCGATCGCCGTCGGCTCGGTCGCCGTTTCCGTCACCAGCATTTTCTCCAGCGTCTCGAGCCGGTCGGCCTCGCGCGGCGGCTTGTCCCAGCGCAGGCGATGGATGCGCGGAAACCGCATCGCGACGCCGGACTTGTGGCGCGGCGACCGCGCCAGCCCCTCGAAGGCGACCTCGAACACCAATCCCTTGTCAGCTTCGTGGACGACATGGCGGACCGGCCCGAATGTCTCCGTCGTATGGCGTCGGACGAACCGGTCGATCTTCAACAGCTCCTCGTCGGTGAAGCCGAAATAGGCCTTGCCGACCGGCACCAGCCGCTCGCCCTCGTCATCCCTGGTCCAGACGCCGAAGGTGTAATCGGAATAATACGACGATCGCTTGCCGTGGCCGCGCTGGGCATACATCAGAACGGCGTCGATCAGACGCGGATCGCGTTTCCACTTCCACCACTGGCCTTTCGGGCGCCCCGGCAGATAGGCCGAGTCGCGACGCTTCAGCATCACGCCCTCGACGGCCTGCGCGTCCTCGCCCGCGCCGGCCGGTGCCGGATCGGCGCGGATCGCCGTAATGGCGTCCCACGAATCAAACTCAAGCTGTGGCGAGATGTCGATACGCGGATCGTCGAGCCGCGCGATGAAAGCCTCGAGACGCGCGCGACGTTCGGTGAACGGCAGCGTCCGCAGATCGTCGTCGCCCTCGCTCAGCAGATCGTAAGCCCGCAGATGGATCGGATGCTCTTTCATCAGCTTCGGCGTCACGGTTTTGCGGTTGAGCCGTTGCTGCAGCACGTTGAAGGATTGCACGCGGCTCTCGCGCAGCACGAGGAGTTCGCCGTCGATCGCGAAGGGTTTGTATTGTGAAGGATTTTGCGAGCGCAGCGACGGCAGCAGATCCGGAAAGCTCTGGGAGATGTCCTCGCCGGTCCGCGAGTAAAGCCGCGCGACGATCTCGCCATCCGCATCGCGGCCGCTGACGGCCTGAATGCGGATGCCGTCCCATTTCCATTCGGCCGTGAAATCGGCGGGGTTCAGATGTGCGAAGTCCGACTCCTCGATCGCATGCGCCAGCATCACCGGCCGAAACGGCGCCGGATCGAGATTGACCGGCTTCTCGGCGCGGCCTTCGAGCCACGCGAACAGATCGAGATAGGGTGGCGCAAGTCCGGGCCACAACAGTTCGACGTCGTGCGGATCCTTGTCGCCGAGCGCGGCGGCGGCGGTCTTGGCCAGGCGCGCGGAAACGCCGATCCGCAGGCTGCCGGTGACCAGCTTGAGCAGCGCCCAGCGGCCGGTCTCGTCCAGTTCGTCGAGCCAACGCGTGAGTTGCTGCGGCATATCGGTCTTGCCGAGCGTGGTGAGCGTGGACACGACCTCGCTCAGCGTCGGCGGCGGCGGGTTGTTGCGAAGAACATCGTCGGTCTTCGGCCACATCAGCGCGACCGTCTCCGACAGGTCGCCAACGTAGTCGTAGGACAGCGCGAACAGCACCGGGTCGGTGCGCATCGCGATGAGGTCGCGGATCAAGGCCGGCTTGGCGTATTTGAACGACAGCGCGCCGGTCAGTGCGGCGAGCGCGAGGCCACGATCGGGATCGGCGGTCTCGCGAAAATAGCTCGTGATCAGCCGCAGCTTGTTGTTGCGGCCGGGCTCATAGGCCAGGCGATCGAGCAATTCGGCAAACCGATTCATGCCGGTTCGCTTTCCTGAGCATCCGCACCCCCGGGCACGTCGTCAGTCTCGTCCTCGTCGCCATAGCCGACCAAAGCCAGCGGCCGCGCCACCAGGCCCTTGGTCTGGCACCAGTGCACCAGCGCGTCTTCCTGGCCATGGGTGACCCAGATTTCACCCGCGCCGGTGGCGCCGATGGTCGCCACCAGCCCGTCCCAATCGGCATGGTCGGAAATCACCAGCGGCAATTCGATGCCCCTTTGCCGCGCCCGCGCGCGGACGCGCATCCAGCCGGAGGCAAAAGCGGTCACCGGATCGGGGAAGCGCCGCGTCCAGAGATCGGCCGTCGCCGACGGTGGCGCGAGCGTGATGGTGCCGGCGAGGTCGGCTTTCTTCATGCCCTTGACCATCCGCAAATCGCCCAGCGGCACGCCGCGCTGCTCGTAGTACCGCGTGATCTTTTCCATCGCGCCGTGCAGATAGATCGGCGCGTCGTAACCGGCGGCGCGGATCAGCGCGATCACGCGCTGCGCCTTGCCGAGCGAGTAGGCCCCGACCAGATGCGCGCGCTCGGGAAACAGCGCCACGGAATCGAGCAGCTTTCTCACTTCATGGGCGGCGTCCGGATGGCGAAACACCGGCAGGCCGAATGTGGCTTCGGTGATGAAGACGTCGCAGGGCACGACCTCGAAGGGCGTGCAGGTCGGGTCGTAAGCGTCCTTGTAGTCGCCCGATGCGACGATGCAGGTGCCGCCGCAGGTGACGGCCATCTGCGCCGAGCCGAGCACATGGCCGGCCGGATGACATGACACCGTGACATCGCCGAGCCTGACCGATTCACCGTAGGCGATCGCCTGCGTCGTGCCCGCGAAATTCTCGCCATAGCGCAGCGCCATCATGTCGAGCGTCTCGCGCGTGGCGAGCACCGCGCCGTGGCCCGGCCGGGCGTGATCGGAATGGCCATGGGTGATGACGGCGCGATCGACCGGCCGCACCGGATCGATATGGAAGCCGCCGGGCAGGCAGGCGAGCCCGGACGGGCCGGGTTTTAGAATGTCTTGTGGGCGCATCTTGGCTATATAGGTCTCCGCCCGGTTCAATCGAGCCGAAGCGAGCGAGTTCCTGCGGGAGTTCCCGCGAAAGTCGCCCATGCCGCAAAGCTTCATGTCCTCCGGCGATCTCGCGGCCGATCGCCGTTACGATTACGCGCGCGGTCTTGAAGCGGATGGCGAACTGCTGGCGGCGGCCGACCTGTTTCGCCAGGCCATCGCGCGCGCGCCGGATTTCGCCTCGGCCTGGTTCGCGCTCGGCAATGTCAGCGAGCAACTCAACCAGCACGTTGACGCCATCGCGGCGTTTCGCGAGGCGGCACGCAGCGATCCGCGCGATCGGCACGGCGCGTCGTTGCGGCTGATGCGGCTCGGCGCGTCCCCCTTGGCGGCGATGCCGCAGGGTTATGTGGCGGCATTGTTTGATCAGTATGCTGATCGCTTCGAGCAATCACTGGTCGGCGGTCTCGGTTATCGCGGTCCGGCGATCTTGTTCGATGCCGTCAAGGCCGTGCGCGCGCCGCTGTTCTTTTCGCGCGCGATCGATCTCGGTTGCGGCACCGGCCTCGCCGCCCGTGCTTTCGCCGATCATGTCGGAGCCTTCGTCGGCGTCGATCTCGCGCCGCAAATGGTCAGGAAGGCGCGCGCGACCGGGTTGTATCAATCGCTCGTCGTCGCCGACATGGTGGCGGGCCTGCGCGCGCAGGCCGATGCGTCGTTCGATCTGGTGCTGGCCGCCGACGCGGCGGTGTATCTGTCCGACATCACGTCGTTGGCGCGTCAGGCCGCGCGGGTGCTGACGCCGGCCGGTATCTTCGCTTTCACGGTCGAGACCCATGACGGCGCCGGCGTCCTGCTCGGCAAGGGCCTGCGCTACGCGCACGCGACCTCCCATGTCCAAGATGCGCTGTCGGCGGC
>JAQGJY010000257.1 GCA_028290325.1 Tardiphaga sp. | reverse complement strand
CGTGGTGCAGGGCGACGAAGATCGACACAGATTGATAACTCCAGCAGCTTTTTTGAGCAGAACACCGGGACTGAACTGGGGCAAGCATTAACAACGGGCAGCGGCTGCCCGATGGCTGGGCGGGGTTCGCGTGGCGCGCATGGCTACGCGCGCGGCGGTCACGATCCGCGAAGGCGGATGGTCCAGTATTCCCTGACGATCATAGCCGAGAACATCGACCGCACGAGATCCTGGTTGCCCGCCTCGCCGGGATGACGGCAGCCAATCAGGCGATGCCGCGCCTGTGCATCACATCGTCGCGCCGAGCACCCACGGCGCGAATTCGGCGCCGCCGAAATCGAAGCTCTCGCTTTTGGTCGGCTCACCCGAAGCTGTTTTCAGCATCAGCTCGAAGATGCGCTGGCCGCAGTCCTGGACGCTTTCGTCGCCGTCGAGGATGGTGCCGCAATTGATGTCCATATCCTCTTCCATGCGCTTGAACATCGGCGTGTTGGTGGCGAGCTTGATCGATGGCGCCGGCTTGCAGCCGAACACGCTGCCGCGCCCGGTGGTGAAGCAAACCAGATTCGCCCCGCCCGCCACCTGCCCGGTCGCCGCCACCGGGTCGTAGCCGGGCGTATCCATAAAGACGAAGCCCTTCTTGGTGACGGCCTCGGCATAATTCAGCACATCGACCAGATTGGTGCTGCCGGCTTTCGCCATCGCGCCGAGCGACTTTTCCAGAATGGTGGTGAGGCCGCCGGCCTTGTTGCCGGGGCTCGGATTGGCGTTCATTTCGGCGCCCTCGCGCTCGCAATAAGCCTCCCACCAGCGCATCAGACCAACCAGTTTTTCGCCGACCTCACGCGACACCGCGCGGCGCGTCAGCAGATGTTCGGCGCCATAGGTCTCCGGCGTTTCCGACAGGATCACCGTGCCGCCATGCCGCACCAAGAGATCGCTCGCCGCGCCTAATGCAGGGTTTGCTGAAATACCCGAATAGCCGTCCGAGCCGCCGCATTGCAGCGCCACGATCAGTTCGCTGGCGCTGACCTCCTCGCGCCTGACTTTGTTGGCGTCGGTCAGCGCCTCGCGCACGAAGGCGACGCCGGCCTCGGTGGTCTTGCGGGTGCCGCCGATCTCCTGAATCTGCATCTCGCGCAGGCGGCCGGCGAGTTTCTGCTCCTGCATCAACCCGCCGATCTGGTTGATCTCGCAACCCAGCCCGAGCACGACGACGGCGGAAAAATTCACATGCCGCGCATAGCCGCCGAGCGTGCGCCTCAAAAGCGTGAGCGGCTCATCCTGCGTCATGCCGCAACCGGTCTTGTGCGTCAGCGCCACGACGCCATCGACGTTGGGAAAATCGGCGAGCGGATTGTGCCCGGTGAAGGGATTTTTCTTGAACACGTCGGCGACCATGCTGGCGACATGGGCGCTGCAGTTCACACTGGTGAGAATGCAGATGTAATTGCGCGTGGCGACGCGGGCGTCGTCACGCCTGATGCCCATGAACGTCGCCGGCAAATCGAAATTCGGCGTCGGTTTGACATCGACGCCGAAGGCATAATCGCGCGCGAAATCGCCCATGCCGCAATTATGCGTGTGGATGTGCTGGCCGGCCGCGATCGGCTGCGTCGCGAAGCCGATGATCTGGCCGTAGCGGATGATCGGTTCGTTGATGGCGATCGGCCGGATCGCGACCTTGTGGCCGGCCGGAATACGGTCCGTGGTGACGATTCCGGGCGCGACCTCGACGCCGGGCATCAGCGAGGTGCGCGCGATCAAAACGGCATCGTCGGCATGCAGCCGGATGACGGGAGACGGGCTGGCGGATGCTGGCAAATCCAAAGCTGACATGGCGATTCCTCGGCGGGACACGATTTGACCCATCGTGCGCCGAAGCGACCGCGACGGCAATCGGGAACATCGCCGCCTATCGGCGCATGCGTAAATCCACGTATGGCCGCTGGTCGTTTGACGGCACAGGATCACCGCCGAACGGAGATCATCACGATGCATCACGGCGATATTTCATCCAGCAAGGACACGGTCGGCGTCGCTGTCGTGAATTACAAGATGCCCCGGCTGCATACCAAGGCCGAGGTGCTGGCCAACGCCCAGAACATCGCCGACATGATCGTCGGCATGAAGACCGGCCTGCCGGGCATGGACCTCGTGATCTTCCCGGAATATTCGACGCAGGGCATCATGTACGACTCGCAGGAGATGTACGACACCGCGTCGCAGGTGCCCGGCGAGGAGACCGAGATTTTCGCCGCCGCCTGCCGCAAGGCCAAGGTCTGGGGCGTGTTCTCGCTGACCGGCGAGCGCCACGAGCAACATCCGCACAAAGCGCCGTACAACACCTTGATCCTGATGAACGATCAGGGCGAGATCGTGCAGAAATATCGCAAGATCATGCCATGGGTGCCGATCGAAGGCTGGTATCCCGGCAACTGCACCTATGTGTCCGACGGGCCGAAAGGCCTCAAGGTCTCGCTGATCATCTGCGACGACGGCAACTATCCCGAAATCTGGCGCGATTGCGCGATGAAAGGCGCCGAACTGATCGTGCGCTGTCAGGGCTACATGTATCCCGCCAAGGATCAGCAGGTCTTGATGGCCAAGGCGATGGCCTGGGCCAACAACACCTATGTCGCCGTCGCCAATGCGTCGGGCTTCGACGGTGTCTATTCGTATTTCGGCCATTCAGCGATCATCGGCTTCGACGGCCGCACGCTCGGCGAATGCGGCGAGGAGGATTACGGCATCCAATACGCGGCTTTGTCGAAGTCGCTGATCCGCGACGCCCGCCGCACCGGGCAATCGGAGAACCATCTCTTCAAGCTGCTGCATCGCGGCTATACCGGCACGATCAATTCCGGCGAGAGCAACAAGGGCGTCGCGGCGTGCCCGTTCGATTTCTACGCCAACTGGGTCAACGATCCCGACAAGGCCCGCGAGAATGTCGAGGCGTTCACGCGCACCACCGTCGGCGTCGAGGAATGCCCGATCGAGGGATTGCCGCATGAGGGCATGCTGAACGATCGGTGATGCTTCGAAGCTTCCGTCGTTCGGGGGCTCGGACGGCACTGGCCGGACGAGCCCCCGAATCTGGTCGAGATGAACACGGGGAGATTCTCCGATGCGCGATTGCACATCGGATTTCGCTGGCGCTAACGCGCTTCGCGGCCCGGAGTGACGTTTGGGCTTTTAGGCTTTTCCGCCCGAGCCCTTGCGCGTGTCGGCGACCCACGATTTCGCGGCTGTCGCCATGATGCCGCTGTCGTTAAGCAGCGTCACGAGCTTGAAGCCCATGCCGATATTCCTGGTCGCACCGGCCGGCCCCGAGCAATGGATGCCGGGGAAGATGCCGCGCTTGTCGCATTCCTTGATCAGCTTGTCGTAGATCTTCAGGATCTCCGGTTCCTCGCGGTCGAGCTTCGGCGCCAGGCCGTAGGAGAAGCCCAGGTCGGATGGCCCGACATAGACGCCGGCGACGCCCTCGACATCAAGGATGGCTTCCATGTTCTCGATCGCGGTGCGCGTTTCCAGCATCGGGATGCACAATGTCTCGGCGTTGGCCGTGTCCTGATAGGTGCCGCCGGAGCCATAAAGCCCGGCGCGGATAGGGCCGTTGCTGCGCGTGCCGTTCGGCGGATATTTGCAATATTGCACGAAGTTCTCGGCTTCCTGCTTGGTGTTGATCATCGGACAGATCACGCCCTGCGCGCCGCCATCCAGCACCTTGCCGATGATGCCCGGCTCATTCCATGGCACGCGGACCATCGGCGTCACCGGATGGCCGTTCATTGCCTGAAAGCATTGCACCATCGACATGTAATCCTGCACGCCGTGCTGGATATCGACGGTGACGCTGTCGAAGCCGCATTGCGCCATGACTTCGGCGGAGAAGCCCGACGGGATCGCGAGCCACGCATTGACGACGACCTTGCCGGCTGCCCAGGTGTCTTTGACTTTATTGGCCATTGTTGTTTGTCCTTTGTGTTGAATTTGGTTGCCAGCTTGGCGTCGTCATGGCGAGGAGCACGTTTCTCATCGTTGAGAAACGCATGGTTGCGAAACGCATGTGGCGAAGCAATCCAGTCTTTCCTTATCGCCTTCTGGATTGCCTCGCTCAACCCGAAGCTTGCAAAAGCTCACTTCGGTCGGCGCGCAGCGACGAACGCTCACGCCGTCGCGTTCTGGATCATCGTTTCGCTGACGCCGACGTCGCGCGCCGTGGCGACGATCGCCGCCCAGGTCTCGTCCGGCAGCGGCACGCCGTTCGCCGTGCGTTCCGCGCGCAACTTCGCCTCCGGTTCGCCGGGGATCAGCACCTGCTCGACGCCCTGCATGGGCTTGGTGTTCTTGAAATAATCGATGTAGCGCGTCATGTCGGCGTCGAAGAAGTCTGCCGCGTCGATCTTCTTCGGATCGATGTAGATCGCCAGCATGCCGTTGGCGAAGCGCTTGTTCGGACCGGTGGCGCCGGTGCCGGTCAGCGCGCCGCCGAGCAATTCGCACACCAGCGCCAGACCGGAGCCCTTGTGCTCGCCGAAGGCGCGGATCGCGCCCTTGCCCTGCGAGTGGTCGCGGGTGCCCTCCATTTCGAACGGGCCGTACAGCGAGGTCGGATTTTCCGACAGCGTGCCGTCGGGATCGATCAGCGCGCCCACCGGCAGTTTCTTGCCGCCGCGGCTGGCGACCAGCACCTTGCCCTCGGCGACGATCGAGGTGGCGAAATCGAGCACCACCGGCGGCGCGTTCTCGCGCGGGATGCCGACGCAAAAGGGCGCCGTGGAGAGCCGGCGCTCGACGCCGCCATAAGGCGCGACCAGCACCGAGCCGGAGGCGTTGACGAAGAAGATCGAGACCAGACCTTCCTTCGCCGCCATCTCCGCCCAATCGCCGACGCGGCCGAGATGACCGGAGTTGCGCAACGCCACAGCGGCGAGACCCGACGCCTTGCACTTGTCGATGCCGATCCGCACCGCTTGCGGCGTCACCGTCTGACCATAGCCAAAACGGCCATCGATCACCGCCAGCGACGGCGTATCGACCACCATCTCGATGGTCTGGTTCGGCACGATCGAGCCCATCTTGTTCCAGCGGATATAGACGGGCACGCGGATGACGCCGTGGCTGTCATGGCCGGTGAGATTGGCGGTCGCAAGGTAGCTCGCGACGCGCCTGGCCTCGTCGGCCGACGAGCCGGTCTTGGCGAAAATCTCGGCGACGAAATCGATCAGTTTGGTGAGCTGTAGGGTGACCATTCGGAGTTCGCTTTTCTTGTTTTTACAGTCCGTGTTTCAACATTGGCGGCGCGCGCCCTCTCCCATCGAGAGGGTTGGGGTCTGGGGGTATGGTCTCTCGTTCGATCGAGCCCCCCCACCCGACCGACTTCGCTGCGCTTCGCCGGTCGACCTTTCCCCGGAGGGGAGAGGTCCAGTCTGCATCTGCCGCGCGGCCTTGCAACGCTCATCTCCGAACTAGAGATGCGGCATCGCCGCGGCTTCCTTCGGCACCTTGCCGTGGCCGCCGAGATAAGCGGCGCGAATCGCCTCGTTGCCCCACAGTTCATCCGGCTTGCCGCCGAGCACGATCTTGCCGGTCTCCAGCACGTAGCCGTGATCGGCGACCGACAATCCCATGCGCGCGTTTTGCTCGACGAGCAAGACCGTGGTGGTGCGCCGGATTTCGGAGATGATGCGGAACACCGCCTGCACGATGACCGGCGCGAGGCCGAGCGACGGCTCGTCGAGCAGCAGCAGGCGCGGCTTGGCCATCAGCCCGCGCGCGACGGCGACCATCTGCAGTTGCCCGCCGGACAGCGTCCATCCGAGCGAATTGGCGAATTTGCGGATGTCCGGAAACAGATCGAACATCGCGTCGGCCTCGCGCGACAGCTCGGCCTTGGCCGCGCGGCGATTGGAGCCGCCGAGCATGATGTTCTCTTTCACGGTGAGACCGGGAAACACGCGGCGGCCCTCCGGCACATGTGAGATGCCCATCCGCACGATCGCTTCGGGGCCAAGCCCGGCGATCGATTTGCCGTCGTAGAGGATGTCGCCCTGCGTCGGCTTGGCGAGCCCGGAGATCGCGCGCAAGGTCGTCGACTTGCCGGCGCCGTTGGCGCCGAGCAGCGTCACCACCTGGCCCTCCGCGACGTCGAAGGAAACGCCCTGCAACGCGACGATCTCACCGTAGCGGACGTGAAGATCGTTGATCTGTAACAGCGCCATCACTCGGTTCCCAGATAAGCCGAAACGACGTCGGGATGGCGCAGCACCGCCATCGACTCGCCATCCGCGATGCGGCGTCCGAAATTGAGCACGGTGATGTGCTGCGCGGCTTCGGATACCAGCGTCATGTCGTGATCGATGATCAGGATGGTGAGACCCTGCGCCGCGATTCGTTTCAACAACTCGTGCAGTTCGAGCTTCTCGCTGGAGTTCAGCCCGGCGGCGGGCTCGTCGAGCAGCAACAGCGTCGGATTGGCGGCGAGCGCGCGGGCGATCTCGATCAGGCGCTGATGGCCATAGGAGAAACTGGAGATCAGCTCATTGGCGCGCGGGCCGAGACCGACGAAATTCAGCGCCGACATCGCGCGCTGGTTGAGCGCGACCGCATCGCCCTTGCCGACCAGCGTGTTGCCCGGCCGCTCCGCGCCGATCACGACGTTTTCAAGCGCGGTCATCGAGCGGAACAGGCGGATGTTCTGGAACGTCCGCCCGAGTCCGGCCGCGGCGCGCAGATGCGGCGCCATGGTCGTGACGTCGGTGCCATCGAGCATGACCTTTCCGGCGGTGGCGTTGTAGAGGCCGGACAGCACGTTGAGGGTCGTCGTCTTGCCGGAGCCGTTGGGCCCGATCAGCGCGTGGACGCCGCCGCGCTTCACCGTCATATCGACCTCGTCGACGGCCTTGAGGCCGCCGAAATGCTTCGACAGCTGCGAGACGTCCAGCACGATGTCGCCGCCGACCGTCGCCGGCGACAATTGCAGCGGCGGCGCGTCGATGGCGATGCGCTGGCGCGGTCGCAGGCGGTCGTAACCGGCGGTGACGAATCCCCAGATGCCGTCGGGCATGAAGCGGATGATGAGGATGACCGAGAGGCCGTAGATCGCGAGATAAAGCCCCGGCACGCTTTTCAGGAAGCGCAGCCATTCCGGGATCAAAATCAACAGCCCGGTGCCGATCACCGCGCCGATCGGCGACGCCACGCCGCCGAGCAGCGCCATCGTCAGGAACACGATCGACTCGGCGAAGGAGAACTGGTCCGGGCTGACATAGGCGAAGCCGCCCGCGAACAATCCGCCGCCCATCCCGCCCAGCAACGCCGACAGCGCGAAGGCCGCGATCTTGGTGCGGACGACGTCGATGCCGACGACGCCGGCCGCGAGTTCGTTGTCGCGCACCGCGCGCATCGCCCGCCCCAATCGCGTATCCGGCAGATGCCAAACCAGATAGCCGATGATCGCCAGCGCCGCGACGCAAAAAGCAAGAAACGCCTGCTGCGACTGCAACAGGCTCGGCCGACCGATCCGCGACACGCCGTCGGGGCCTTTCGTCAGCCAGATCGCGTTGATCATGATCAGCGTCACGATCTGCTGAAACGAGATCGTCACCATCGCCAGATAATGGCCGCCGAGCTTGAGCGTGCTCATGCCGAGCAGCGCTCCCGCCGCCAGCGCCAGCAGCGAGCCGGCGACCAGGCAGATCCAGAAATTCATCTGATAGTCGGTGGTGCCGAGACCCACGACATAGGCCCCGAAACCGAAGAACGCCGCCTGCGCCAGATTGATCTGCCCGCACAGGCCGAGCACGATCGTCAGCCCGAACACCGCGACCGCAAAGGTCGTCGCCTGCATCAGGATGTTCAGTACATAGCCGTCGAAGGTCATGGTCGCGGCCGCGAAGACCGCCACCGCCGCCGCGGCGAAATACGGCAAATGCCGCACGATCGACGGCGTCGGGCGCGCCACGGCCGGGGTCGATATGTTCTCGCTCGCGCTCATGCCTTCTCCGCTACACGTTCACCGAAGATGCCCTGCGGACGGAACACCAGAAACAGGATCAGAACCATGAAGGCGAAGGCGTCCTTGTAGGGAACCGAGACATAGGCCGCGCCGAATGTCTCGATGATGCCGAGCGCCACGCCGCCGATGATCGCGCCGGTGACGTCGCCGAAGCCGCCGATGATGGTGGCGGCGAAGGCCTTCAACGCGATCGTGGCGCCCATCTGAATCGAGACGAACAGGATCGGCGCGACCAGAATGCCGGCGAGCCCGCCGAGCACGGCCGAGTAGATGAAGGTGATCATGATCATCGCGGACACCGAGATGCCGAGCAGCGACGCCATCTCCTTGTCCTGCGACGTCGCCTGCAATTTCTTGCCGATCATGGTGTGCTCGAAGAACCAGTAATTGAACACGACCAAGGCAAGCGTGACGGCGATGATCAGCAGGTACTGGCTGTCGAGATAAACCGGCCCGAGCTGGATGCCGGGGGTTTCGAACCAGCCCTCCAGCACCTGCGGCGCCGGCCCGTAGATCGCCAGCATGCCGTTCGCCATCAGGATCGACGCGCCGATCGTGGCGATGATGACCGGCAGGAACGTCCGATGCCGCAGCGGATAATAGACGCCGAGATTGAAGATCGCGCCGAGCAGCGCCATGCCGCCGAGCGCCAGAATGAACGACAGCCAATAGGGCAGCGCGAGATCGACCGCGAAGACGACCATCAGGAACGCCGCGACCATCGAGAACTCGCCTTGCGCGAAATTCACCACGTTGGTGGCGCGGAAGATCAGAACGAAACCGAGCGCGACGAGCGCGTAGACCGATCCGATGCCGATACCCGTAAAGAGCAGTTGTAGAGCCTGATCCATGATGGCGACCTGTTGGGACGGATGGGCAAGCGATGGATCGCTCGGGACTATGCAGAGGCTCAGGGTCGTGATTGCGCGGGCCGCTCTCCTCGTCTTCGAGGACGAAGCCATCCAGCTCGGGTAGCGCGAGTCGGATGATTTTGCTGCGATCATGGTCGGCCAAGCCGCCGACCATGATCCGGCTCGCAATGTTTGGTTACGTCGGCTGGGCGGCTTCGATGTGCTTGTCGAAAACGATGTTGCCCTTTTCGTTCTTCACGATGTTGTAGCCGTGAAGGCCGTCGCCGTTGGCGTCGAAATTATACTCGCCCTCCGCGCCGGGATATTTCCGGATGGCGAGAATGGCCTCGCGCATTTTCTCCGGATCGGTCGACTTGGCCGTGTTGATGGCCTTCGCCAGCACGTTGATCGCGTCATGCGTCCAGGCGCTCTGATTGTCCGGCGCCAGCTTGTAGGCGTCGCGATAGGCCTTGCCGTAGGCCTTGGCCGTCTCGCTGGAATCCTCGGCGTAGTCGGCGACGCCATAGGTGCCGTGCAAGGTCGCGCCGGCGAGCCGGATCGACGACACCCCGACGATGGACGGCGAGCCGACCCATGGAATGGTGACGCCGAGCTGACGCAACTGGCGGGCAAAAATGCCGAGATCATTTTCGAAGGTGAAGTAGGAGCCGAGCACGTCCGCGCCGGACTGCTTGATCGCGAGCACGACCGGGGTGAAATCCTGGCTCTGATTCGAATAGCCCTGATCGATCACCGGGGTGACGCCAAGCTTGCTCAGCCCCTCGGTCAGCGCCTTGCCGCCGGCGGTCCCGAACGCATCCGTCGAATGCAGCACGGCCCACTTCTTCTTGCCCAGCGTGTTGACGCCGTAGTCGGCGATCACGCTGCCGGAATAGCTGTCGTTCGGGCGGAACCGGAACAGCCACTTGTTGCCCATCTTGGTCAGGTTCGGATCGGTACCGCCGATCGCCATCGGCTTGCCGAGCTTCAGGACATCCGGCGCCATCGCGTGGACCTGCGTCGACCGGATCGAGCCGAGAAACGCCACGATCTCCGATTGCGCGGCGAGCTTCGAGAACGCCAGCACGACACCCGGATTGGTCGTCTGATCGTCTTCGGTGACGAGTTCGAGTTGCTTGCCGAGCACGCCGCCGGCTTTATTGACGGTTTCGAGCGCGAGCTTGGCGCCGTTCAACGCGAACTTGCCCTGCTCGGCCGCTGATCCGGTGACCGGAAGAACCATACCGATCTTGATGGTCGCGCCTTGCGCGCGCGCTGCACTGCCGATGACATAGGGCGCGGCCACACCGACGGCGAGCCCCGCCGCGAAATCACGTCTGGTAAGCTTCATCATATCCTCCCGTTCAGTCATTCTTTTGGGGCCGAGCTTTGCGTCGGACTTCCCTTGAGGCGTGGAGTTGAGCGAAAAATTCTCAGCCTGTCTATGGGGTGCGGTAATTTGGGCTGTGGGGCAATGATGAAATTTCGGGCTCCGTTGTCAATTGTTTCCGTCCGTGACATGGCGCGGCGCCAGGCGACCGAGCCGACAACCATGCGCCGCTAGCCGGGGCCATTGGAGGCGGCAACCAGACGGTCCCATTGAAGACGCGTCATGACGTCTCGGCTGTGCCGCGCCGCCTCCCGGACGCCCGAGCGGCCGGATCGCCATCACGCACCGGCATCGCGGCGAGGCACTCCTCCAGCCGATGCAGCATCTCATGCAGGTCGGACAGTTTCGCCGCGCCGTAACGGCGCGTGAACTCCGCATAAATCGCTTCCGAGGTCGGGGCCACGGCCTCGATCAGCCGCAGGCCCTTTTTCGTGATCGATAGAATGTTGCGGCGCAAATCGTCTGACGGCGTGCGCCGCTCGATCAGTTGTCGCGTTTCGAGATCGCGCAGGATTCGCGACAGGCTGGGCCCGAGCAGGAACGCCGCGCGCGCCAATTCGGTGACCTCGATCTCATCGACGCCGGCGAGCGCGCGCAGGATGCGCCATTGCTGCTCGGTGAGATCGTGCGCGCGCAACGATGGGCGGAAATGTCGCATCACGGATTCGCGGGCGCGCAGCAGCGCCATCGGCAACGAGCGCGAGAACGCGCGCATCGGCG
>JAQGJY010000248.1 GCA_028290325.1 Tardiphaga sp. | reverse complement strand
CCCAACGCAGCGGCTATGCTCCCGAAAACCGCAGCGCCGACTATTTGTTCCATGGCGTTCGATGTCAGTCCCGCTGCATTCGTTTGTGGGCATGTTTTGACGTCTCCGATGCCCAATGTGCCGCGCCGTCATCGTCGCCCGCGTCGTTGGGCCACAATCAGGGTCATCAGCAAGATAGGTAACCAGCGGCACGCCGCAGTTGCCGCGGACGTCCTTCGATAACCCGCAATCTCCATGCGGAAACGGCTATAGGTTGCCCGCCAACAGCAATGCGGGTGCCACCGCCTGCTGTTCCAGCTGGTCCAGGCTGCACTGCTTTGGCTTCTTGTCAGGCCGCCAGCGCAGAATCGATGTGCCGTGGCGAAACCGTCCCCCCGTAAAATGGTCGTAGGAGACTTCGACCACGTATTTCGGCTTGACTGGCTGCCATTCGGACGGACGATCGTGTTGCCATCGACTAGGTCCGCCCGGCACATTGACGGTGAAGCTTTGGGGAGCCTTGATCGCTTCAAGCTGATCCGTTAGCGCTGGTTTGTCGGCCATTTTGATGCCGGAGGAAAAGCCGACATGGTGAAGATCGCCGCTTGGACCATACACACCCAGCAATAGGGAGCCGGCTAACTTGCGCCCCGCGATTAGGTTTTTACCGTAGCGAAAGCCACCGATGACGCAATCCGCGCTGCGGTAACGTTTGATCTTTTGCATGCCCTCGCGGTTGCCCGCCTGATAAGCGAGGTCGATGCGCTTGGCGATGATGCCGTCGCTGCCGCCGCCGGCCTCACCCAGCCATCGCAACGCCTGGTCGACGTCTGTCGTCGCAGGCGACAATCGAAACCGGCTACCGTCGCTGAAACAACGCTTCGCAAAATCGTCCAGCGCCGGCCGCCGCGCGGTCAGCGGCGCGTCAGCCAGATCGCGTTTGCCGTAACTGAGGATATCGAAGGCCAGAAACAGGGCGGGGGTCGCGGCCGACAATTTCTTGATACGGCTTTGAGCCGGGTGGAGGCGATGCAGCAGATCGTCGAAAGAATAGGAATCGCCCATCGGCACGACGAGTTCGCCATCGAGCAGAAACCGGCTTTCCGGCAACATCGATGCGGCCAACTCGATCTCGGGAAAGTAGCGCTTCAAGTCCTGACCGGATTTCGAATGCATTGCAATGACAGGACCGTCCCGCGCCAGCAGGCAGCGGAAGCCGTCCCATTTCGGCTCATACTGCCATTCCTCGCCGCACGGGATCGCACTGACCGAACGTGCCTCCATAACCTCCGGCATTGCGGCAGCCTTACGCATTGTGCAGCTGGTCATAAGTTGAGTGTGCCGATGGGACCGTCGCACCTTCCGAGCTATCGCGCGGACTCGGCGGCAGCGATTTGTGAATATGGGTCGCGGCGATCGCCGCATGGCCCGTGGCCACCGAGATCTGATGCAGGTCGGAAACCACGTCTCCCGCGGCGTAGAGACCTTCTATGGATGTCCGCTGATGCTCGTCCACCTTGAGACATCCATCATTGGTCACCGCGGCTCCTAGATCGGAGGCGACCCGTGATCGCACGTCGCATCCAAGCGCCGGATAAATAAGGTCAAACAGATAGGCGTTGGCTCCGGACAGTGCCCGAATTCTTGGCCCCTCGCGCTGCAGTTTATCGACAGAATTGACGATCGCGATGCCAGCTTCGGCAACCGTATGCAGGTCTTCGGCGCAGGGATCATGCCCGCTGGGCCTCAGCCATGTCACCTTGGCTGAATAGGTGCGCATGAACTTGGCTTTGGCCGCGGCATCGCGCCCCGATCCATAGACCGCGATCCGTTTATCCGTCGCCTCGTAGGCGTCGCAAACTGGGCAATACCGCACCAATCCATCGGCGATCGCTGCATCGAGTCCGTCCATGACCGGCGGCGTGTCTACAATGCCCGTCGCGACAAGCACGAAGCGGGCACGCAATTCGCCTTGGTCATGTAATACGCGAAAGCCGGGATGGGCTTGCCGCAGCGACCTCACTGTCGAGCCGACAATTGCCACGCCGTAGCGTGTCGCTTGCGCGACGAGATTCGCGAGCAACGTCTCTCCCGAAACGCCGTCCGGAAAGCCAGGGTAATTGTGGCTTTCAGGAATATACCGCGCACGACTGTGCCCGGCGTCGAATACCGCGACGCGCCGATGGTAGCGCGCCAAATAAACGGCCGCGGTCAGTCCGGCCGGGCCGCCGCCGATAATCAAGCAATCCAGGTCAGTGTTTATCATTCGACAACCCAACGCGTGACATCCAAGAGGACAACGCGACAGACCCCGCTGGGTCTCAAAGCGGGGTCAGCGCGCGGATAACGCTCAGTCAATCACGCAAGAAATTGAGCGCTTGATTCCAGCGAACGCGGTCGCCCAGCGCTTCGCTCCAATGCGCATCATCTTCCTTCGTTCCCGGCGACCCAAGGGTCTGCCTGACAGGTTGCGGACCGTATGTGAGACGGGTTCTCGCATCGCCTAATTCGTTCAGCGGCTGTGTGGGACGAACAGCTGCGTCATGAACAATCGAAGCGCGCCGCGCATAGCCTTCGTAGGTGTTTCGCGCGGGTGCCATCCAGAAAGATGGCCGTCGATTGCCATACGCGCGAGGCCATAGGTGAACGCGCGGCTCGATAGAATCACCAGGTTCAAATCAACAGCTGGCGGGAGCTGACCCAGTTGCTGTGCCTGCAATAAAAGATCAACCATCCGGTCGCGAATAGCGGCGTTTTGATCGACGAGCTTTGACGATGCGTCGAAGTCGATAATGGTGCGGGAGCTGATGATCTGGAAATGTGTTGGATTCGACAGAGCCCAGTCGAGGTAACCAACGCCTATGGCCTCATAGATCGCTGCCGGATCGGCACTTTTAAGTTTCGTCTGGGCGGATGTCAGAGCGTCTGACAAGCGATCCATCGCTTGCTCCGCGACTGCCGTCAGTAACGCTTTTTTGGTGGAAAAATGTCGGAACGGTGCTCCGGGTGAAACGCCAGCGCGCTTTGACACCTCACGCAGAGATAGGCCCTCGACCCCGCGTTCTTCAATAAGCGCGGTGGTCGCGGCGAGCAATGTGGTAACCAGATCACCGTGATGGTAGGCCCCCGGTTTTGCGACGGGGTCTTTACGCGATTTCCTTTGCATCAAAAACATCCAGCTATGTAAGCAGTGATTATTTAGCGGTTGACGACGGCTCAGTCAAATGTAATCAGCGATTACACATGCCGCCGATCGAACAGGTGGATGCTGTATGGAGATTGAGCATATGATGAAGTACCGCCTTGTCGCTGCCACGCTCATTGCGATATTGACCTGCCTGACGGGGCTTGACGCATGGTCTCAAAACGCTCCACCGCCGGGGATCAAACGCATAGACTTGCTGAAACAAAATATCAGCGCCCCGGGGCGCGAGGTTGTTCAGGTCGTCATTGAGTTTGAAGATGGCGCGACGGCGCCGCGTCACGCGCATCCCGGCGACGAATTGGTTTTTATGCTCGAGGGCTCGCTGGACTATGCGATTGAAGGCCAACGACCCACAACGCTTAAAGTCGGGCAGGTGCTGTTAATTCCCCAAGGTGCGTTTCACAGTGTGAAAAATGTCAGCGGCGGCAAAGCCCGTGAGCTGGCGACTTACATTGTTGAAACAGGAAAGCCGCTTCTGAAATTCGCCGACTAGGCACCACCGTCGAGCGGTCAGCAACGATAAGTCGACGCCGGATTTCGCGCAGTGCGAAGTCCGGGTTTCCGTCTCTCCAACCTCGCAAATGACGGCGTCATTAAAAGGCCGTGAGAACGAACGCCGCGCTATCCATGTCCCAAGGGATCATCAGCGCGGCGCATTCATGATCCGACTTGCTCTCGGTGGATTCTGAAAACGGCGTCATCGCAACGCCGAGCGGGCCTTGCTCATCGCCTTCAAACGGCGGATTTCGAAACGGCGAATCGTTTCCAGGCGCCCGCCCGATCAATAAGCTCACCAACGAATGCGAACCGATATGATCGGGCAGCGAGTGACTGAGAAGCCGGTCAGTGGAGTCGCGGAGACCGGCTTTCGGTTGTCACTTCTTTTTGCCACCAAGCGTTTGCATCGGTGCTGAACCCTTGGCGCTAGCGGCCGCCGCGTTGGTTTTCACGACGACCTTCTTCGGCTTCTTCGCTTCTTTACCGCCCTTAGCCATAATGTATCTCCCATTGAGGAACGTCACGCTAACACGTTTGGGGGCCGCTGCGACGTCTTATATTACAGAGAGCCTGCGACCGGATCACCGCATCGACAACGACATGCGACCTTCGTTGCCATGCGCTGACGATTGCATCAGCACCCGCGGCAGATGCCCCGAAGTTTTGCCGTGGTCGCGGCGTCTTCCTTGGCGAACGGATTGGCGCGGTCTGAAAAATCCGTTTTTCCGGCATTCTGTTTCGGCTGTTTCGGTTGCTCTTTGTCAAAGCAGGCCAACCTGGCTCTGTTATTGCTGATGCTGCTGCATTCGGATGCCGCGAAAGCTGTAGCCGGCGTCAGCACAATCGCTAAAAATATCAGAACGCGCA
>JAQGJY010000241.1 GCA_028290325.1 Tardiphaga sp. | reverse complement strand
GACCTTCCCCTTCCCGGTCTATTCCAAATGGGCCGATGCCTACAAAAAAGAGACCGGCAACGGCCTGAACTATCAGTCGATCGGTTCGGGCGCCGGCATCAAGCAGATCCAGGCCAAGACCGTGACTTTCGGCGCGACCGACGCGCCGTTGAAGGCCGAAGTGCTCGAAAAGGATGGCCTCGTCCAATGGCCGATGGTGATGGGCGCGATCGTGCCGGTGGTGAACCTCGAAGGCATCAAGCCGGGTGAGCTGGTGCTCTCAGGCGAGCTGCTCGCCGACATCTATCTGGGCAAGATCAAGACTTGGAATGACCCGGCGATCGCCAAGCTGAACGCCAATCTGAAGCTGCCGACCGACGCGATCACCGTCGTGCGTCGCTCCGATGGCTCGGGCACCACCTTCAACTTCACCGACTATCTGTCGAAGGCCAGCGCCGATTGGAAATCGAAGGTCGGCATGGGCACCGCAGTCGAATGGCCGGCTGGCGTCGGCGCGAAGGGCAATGAAGGCGTCGCTGGCAATGTCGGTCAGACCAAGAATTCGATCGGCTACGTCGAATATGCCTACGCCAAGCAGAACAAGCTGACCCATGCGGCGATGATCAACAAAGCCGGCAAGACCGTGCAGCCGACCATCGCTGCGTTTCAGGCCGCCGCCGCCAACGCCGATTGGGCCAAGGCTCCCGGCTATTACGTGATCCTGACCGACCAGCCGGGCGACACCTCGTGGCCGATCACCGCCGCGACCTTCATCCTGATGCACAAGGTGCCGACCGATAAGGCGGCGTCCGCCGAAGCGATCAAGTTCTTCACCTGGGCGTTCGAGAAGGGCGACAAGATGGCCGAAGAGCTCGACTACATCCCGATGCCCGAGCCGGTCGTCAAGCTGATCCAGAAGACCTGGTCGGCCGACATCAAGAGCTGAGGGCCCTTGTCCCGGACGTGAAGCGGCGCTCGTCACGCCGCTTCACACAGCCTGGACTGGACCGCAGGCATCGTTTCGTGACGGCCCTGGCTCGCAGTGTGGCGCTGCGCGCCGACTGCGCCCGGGGCACGCAGAAAAATCGTGGAGACCAGCGTGGCAGAGATGGCCGTTCGGAGCAGTGACACACAATCGGCGGCCGGTCCCTATGACCGCGCGCGGGCCCTCGGCGCCTTCAAGCTTGGCGACGTCACGTTTTATTGGGCGACGCGGATTTGCGCGATCTCGGTATTGCTGATCCTTGGCGGCATCATTCTCTCGCTGATCGTCGGCGCCTGGCCGGCGATGAGGGAATTCGGTTTCGCGTTTCTGTGGACGCAGCGCTGGGCGCCGTCCGCCGATCCGCCGGTGCTCGGCGCGCTCGGGCCGATTTATGGCACGCTGGTGACGTCGCTGATCGCGATGTCGATCGCGATCCCGGTCGGCATCGGCATCGCGATTTTTCTCACCGAGCTGTGCCCGAACTGGCTGCGCCGCCCGATCGGCATGGCGGTCGAACTGCTGGCCGGCATTCCGTCGATCATCTACGGCATGTGGGGCTTTTTCGTCCTCGGCCCGTTTCTGGCGAACCACTTCCAGCCGTTCCTCATCAACACATTCGAAGGCGTCCCGGTCTTGGGCACGATCTTCGCCGGCCCGCCGTCTTATCTCAGCCTGTTCAACGCGGCGTTGATCCTCGCCATCATGGTGCTGCCCTTCATCACCGCGATCTCGGTTGACGTGTTCAAGACCGTGCCGCCGGTGCTCAAGGAAGCCGCTTACGGCGTCGGCTGCACCACATGGGAAGTCGTTCGCAACGTCGTGATCCCCTATACGCGGGTCGGCGTGATCGGCGGCATCATGCTGGCGCTCGGTCGCGCCCTCGGCGAGACGATGGCGGTGACCTTCATCATCGGCAACGCCTTCAGGATCAACGGCTCGGTGTTTTCGCCGGGCACCACGATCTCGGCGGCGATCGCCAGCGAATTCGCGGAGTCCGACGGGTTGCATCAGTCCGCGCTGATCCTGCTCGGCCTGCTGCTGTTCGTGCTGACGTTCTTTGTGCTGTCGGCGGCGCGGCTGATGCTGCTGCGTCTCGAGAAGAAGGCGGGGAATTAGCATGATCCGAATGAGCGGCGACCGGTTTTCCGGAAAGATCACGCGTCTTCAGGTGACCTCATGAACGCGATTTACGCTTCCCGCCGCCGCACCAACGCGATCGTCCGCGCGCTTTGCTTCGCCGCCGCCTTGTTCGGCGTGACTTGGCTCTCGCTGATCCTGTTCACGCTGTTTTATAACGGCCTGGCCGGCATCAGCGTGCAGATCTTCACGCAGAACACGCCACCGCCCGGCGCCAACGAAGGCGGCCTGCTCAACGCCATCGTCGGCTCGCTCATCATGACGGGTATCGGCGTCGGCATCGGCGCGCCGCTCGGCCTGCTCGCCGGCACCTATCTGGCCGAATACGGCAAGAACGACAAACTCACCTCGGTGATCCGCTTCATCAACGACATCCTGCTGAGCGCGCCATCGATCATCATCGGCCTGTTTGTTTACGGCGCGGTGGTCGTGCCGATGGGCGGCTTCTCGGCCTTCGCCGGCGCGCTGGCCCTGGCGGTGATCGTGATCCCCGTCGTCGTGCGAACCACCGAGGACATGCTCGGCCTCGTGCCCGGCCCGCTGCGCGAGGCCGCGTCGGCGCTCGGCATGCCGCGCTCCTTGGTCATCAAGCGCATTGCCTACCGTGCCGCCCGCGCCGGTCTCATCACCGGCGTGCTGCTGGCGACGGCGCGCGTCGCCGGTGAAACCGCGCCTCTGCTGTTCACCGCGCTGAGCAACCAGTTCTTCAGCCTCGACATGACGAAGACGATGGCCAACCTGCCGGTGACCATCAACAACTTCGTGCAGAGCCCCTACGAATACTGGAAACAGCTGGCCTGGTCCGGCGCTCTCATCATCACCTTGACCGTTCTGGCCCTGAACATTGGCGCCCGCATCCTCGGCGCCGAGAGGATAACCAAATGAACCAGATGTCCATGTCAACCAATGCCGCGACGTCGGTGCCGCCGATGGGCGCCCAGGCCGAGCCGCGCGCCAAGGTCAGCGTTCGCAACCTGAATTTCTACTACGGCGACAATCACGCGCTGAAGGGCATCAACCTCAATCTCGCCGCCAATCGCGTCACCGCCTTCATCGGCCCGTCGGGCTGCGGCAAGTCCACGCTGCTGCGGATTTTCAACCGCATGTACGATCTGTATCCCGGCCAGCGCGCCGAGGGCCAGGTCATGCTCGACCATCAGAACGTGCTCGATCCCAAGCTCGACCTCAATCTGTTGCGCGCGCGCGTCGGCATGGTGTTCCAGAAGCCGACGCCGTTTCCGATGACGATCTATGAAAACATCGCCTTCGGCATCCGGCTCTACGAGAAGATCTCGAAGTCCGAAATGGACGGCCGCGTCGAGAAAGCCTTGCGCGGCGGCGCGTTGTGGAACGAGGTCAAGGACAAGTTGAACGCCTCCGGCCTCAGCCTGTCCGGCGGCCAGCAGCAGCGCCTGTGCATCGCGCGCACCATCGCCGTGCGCCCGGAAGTCATCCTGTTCGACGAGCCGTGCTCAGCGCTCGATCCGATCTCGACCGCAAAGATCGAGGAACTGATCGACGATATGAAAGAGCATTATACGATCGCGATCGTCACCCACAACATGCAGCAGGCCGCGCGCGTCTCGGATTCCACCGCCTTCATGTATCTCGGTGAACTGATCGAGTTCGGGCCGACCAACACGATCTTCACGTCGCCTACGGATAGCCGCACGCAGGACTACATCACCGGCCGGTTCGGCTAAGGGAAAACGATCATGGGCTTCGAACATACGACCAAAGCCTTCGACGGCGATCTCCAGGAGTTGACGCGGCTGGTCTCCGAAATGGGCGGCCTCGCCGAGCGGCAGATCGTCGATAGCATCGACGCGCTGATCCGCCGGGATGTCGTGCTCGGCGCGCGCGTCGTCGCCACCGATCAGGACATCGATCAATTGCAACGCGTCATCGAAGAGCGCGCGGTGTTGACGATCGCGCGGCGCCAGCCGATGGCGGTCGATCTGCGCGCCATCGTCGGCGCGATGCGCGTCGCGACCGATCTGGAGCGGATCGGTGACCTGTCGAAAAACATCGGCAAGCGGGTCAATGCGCTGGGCGGTGACTTCCAGCCGTTGCAGCTGATTCGCGGGCTCGAACACATGACCGAACTGGTGCAGGCGCAGGTCAAGAACGTGCTCGACGCCTATGCCGCGCATGATCTGCCGGCGGCGATGGAGGTGTGGAAGGGCGACGAGGAAGTCGACGCGATCTGCACCTCGCTGTTCCGCGAATTGCTGACCTACATGATGGAAGACCCGCGCAATATCAGCCTGTGCATCCATCTGATGTTCTGCGCCAAGAACATCGAGCGCATCGGCGACCATGCCACCAATATCGCCGAGACTGTATTCTATATGGTCGAGGGCCAGCCGATCCTCGATCAGCGCCCGAAGGGCGACATGACCACTTTCGCCGATACGACGGCGCCGACCTGAAGGACGATGTGAGATGAGCGCCCGGATCATGGTCGTGGAAGACGAGGACGCGCTGACAACGCTGTTGCGCTACAACCTCGAAGCCGACGGCTACAATGTCGAGACCATCGGTCGTGGCGACGAGGCTGACACCAAGCTGAAAGAGCACCTGCCCGATCTGATCGTGCTGGACTGGATGTTGCCGGGCCTCTCCGGAATCGAATTGTGCCGCCGCTTGCGCGCGCGCAGCGAGACCAAGGCGTTGCCGATCATCATGCTGACGGCGCGCGGCGAGGAAAGCGAGCGCGTGCGCGGCCTCGCCACCGGCGCCGACGATTACATGGTGAAGCCGTTTTCAGTGCCGGAACTGTTGGCGCGGGTGCGGGCGCTGCTGCGCCGCGCCAGTCCCGAGCGGCTGGCGACCAAGCTCGAATTCGGCGATCTCGAGCTGGATCGCGACAAGCGCCGGGTGGCGCGGTCCGGCCGGCCGATCGATCTCGGCCCGACCGAGTATCGCCTGCTGGAATTCTTTCTGGAGCGGCCCGGCCGGGTGTTCAGCCGCGAGCAACTGCTCGACTCGGTCTGGGGTCGCGACATCTACATCGATGAGCGCACCGTGGACGTGCACATCGGACGTCTGCG
>JAQGJY010000224.1 GCA_028290325.1 Tardiphaga sp. | reverse complement strand
ACGTGAACGACGAATTCCATCGGCGTGTAGTCGTCGTTCAAAATCAAAACGCGATACAGATTCGGCCGCTTGGTCTTCGGCTTCACCTTGGTGATGACGGCGGAGGACGGGCCACCCGGCTGGTTGCCGCGATCACCCTCGCCCGCCATCCGCGCCGGCTTCTGCGACCTTGCGGAATTTAGCCCTGCGCAATTCGGCGCGGCGTTATGGGCGTCGTCATGGGATGCCGTGATGGGTATCGCGGCGGGATCAACCTGGAATGTCTGTCGTTTTGGCATGGTCGTGACGTCTGATTCCCCATGGACCGTTCCGTCCATCCTATCGCGTTCGTGCCGGCGAAGCGACACGGCGCGACGCCGTCGGGTGTGGTCTGCGGTCCGCTCAGCCCCATATGGGCCCGCTCCGCCCGGCCCGCAAGCCGACCACCACCGATCCGCAATCGTGGCCACCACACTCAATTCGAAAACAGCACCAAGGCTTTAACAGCGCGTTCATCATGATGGACGAGATGCCAACGCCGTTAAACACTAGGATACCTGTAAGGCCTCGCTTTATGCATCACCTTTTACCGGCCGTTTAGCCGCAGCCCCGACATTGAGGTCAGATTTTAATCATTGGTAGGCTGCCATGTCCAAACGAACGCCCCCCGCCCGCTTTCTTGAGCTGATCAAGCGTTTTGGCCGCAACGATCGCGGCAACATTGCGGTGATCTTTGCGATCGCGTTGCTGCCGATCCTCGGCTTCGTTGGCGTGGCCGTTGATTACACGCGTGCCAGCTCGGCCCGCTCCGCGATGCAGGCGGCGCTCGACTCGACGTCCCTGATGGTCCTGAAGGACGTCGTCGCGGGCGCCATCACCGCGTCGGAAATTCCGGCGAAGGCGCAAAGTTATTTCAATGCGCTCTACAACAACAAGAACGCCGCCGAGATCGGTATCACGACGACCTATACGGCGAAAAACAGCAGCGGTACATCGAGCGTGTCGGTCAACGGCACGGCGCAGGTCAACACCGATTTCCTCAAAGTCGCCGGTTTCACGAAACTTGGAATCAGTTCGGGTTCGACAGCAACCATGGGCGGCACGCGGATGCGGGTCGCCATGGCTCTCGACGTCACCGGCTCGATGAACGACGCCAACAAGCTCGTCGAAATGAAAAAGGCGGCGAATGGTCTGATCACCACCTTGAAGGGGCTCGCGACCAGCAACGAGGACGTTTACATCTCGATCGTGCCATTCGCTCAGATGGTCAATGTCGGTGTCACCAACAAGAGCGCCAGCTGGCTGAACTGGGATGAGCTCGGATCGTGTTCATCACGCTACGATGCGAGCTTTTATTCGCGATTCAACACGAAGGACGGATGTCAGGCCAATGGCGGAACGTGGACATCCACCACCAGTAAAGCCAAGTGGACCGGCTGCATCACTGATCGCGATCAGCCCTACGACACCACCAAGGACGGAGCGACAAACAACAACACTGATTTTCCGGCCGTCTTCTATACGCAGAACGGCAGCGACATCTGTCCGGCTGAAATTCTGCCGATGACGTCGTTGATCGGCGACACCTCGAACAAGATCGGGGCGAAGATCGACTCGCTGGTCGCGGCGGGCGGCACGAACCAGGCCATCGGCATTCAGATGGCCTGGCAGACGCTGCAATCGAGCAGCCCGTTCGGAACGCCGGTGAAGGATTCAAATTTCAAATATACCGATGTCCTGATCATTCTGTCGGACGGCCTGAACACGATCGACCGCTGGTACGGCGATGGCAGCAACGTTTCGCAGGAGGTTGATGCTCGCCAGACGATCCTGTGCCAGAACATCAACAGTCAGGTCAGCACGACGGATCAAGAGTATCGAGTGTACACGATTCAGGTGAATACCGACGGTGACCCGACCTCGACGGTGCTGGCCAACTGCGCCAGCAAGAACGGACAGTTCTTTCCGACGAGCTCGGCGGCCGGCATTGCCACCGCGTTCAGTTCGATCGGGTCGTCACTCTCCAAATTGCGCATCGCGCAATAACCAATCCTATCTTTCAAAAAGCAAAAAGCCCGGCCAATGGCCGGGCTTTTCCTATTCGTGATCGGCGGAGCGCTTAGCGCGCCGGCGTCATCTTGGCGATGATGCCTTCGAACGGCTTGAAGCTCTGCTTGGCCATATCGGCATAGAGCGCGCCGATCTTCTGGGTTTCCGCGACGAAGGCCTCGTAGCTGGTCTTGGCATATTCCGTCTGCAATTCGAGCACCTTGTCCATCGACTTCACGCCGGACAGCTTCTCGATGAATTCCTTGCCTTCTTCGAATGACTTTTTCGAATAGTCGCCATAGGCCGTCGCGATCGCCTGAAGGCTCTTCTGCACGTCGCCGGCGGCGGCCTGCGCGGATTCGATCTGCTCTTTACCCATCTGCTGCATCTCTTCGACCTTGACCACGGGCTATCCTTTTCAAACCTACACGGCGACGCCATGCCCAAGACTTAATCATATCGCATTGCACAAAGATGACAAGGTGATTGTTGCGACGCAACATCGATTGATGGAATTCGGATCGGTTTGATCTTGATCTGACCGGGGATTTGATTTTGGATTTTAATCTTGGCTTTGATCTAGATTGAATGAAAGACGCGAGGTCCGCGCAACGGTTGCTTAACCTTTTGGAAACCGCGTCCCCCTAACCTGATTTTCTGCAAACCTTGGTTTCGCTGACGCTCAAAACCCGCGCGGGACCAACCTCTTAAGCCAGAATGGCGATATACCGCGCCATCCCGTCCGGAGGCCCCGCCAGGGTTGCTTGCTATTGGTCTGGAAAGATCACCGCTAATGGGCTTAATTTTGCCTCACGAAGCGGTGATCTAACGTCAAATTGGGACGGGGAAGTTCATGCTTCGCACAAACTCGGCTTCCTCGCGCACTTTGCGCGCCTGCATTCTTGGTTTGGCGACCGTCTCCGCCGTGATCATCGCAAGTACCGACACCGCCGACGCGCGCCGCCGCGGCCGCCATCATGCCCGCAGCGAGGCCCGTCAGAGCTACAGCCCGGCTTTCGCCTCGATCATCGTGGATGGCAATTCCGGCGCGACGCTGACCTCGAACAATGCCGACGCGCTGCGCCACCCGGCCTCGCTGACGAAGATCATGACGCTGTACATGCTGTTCGAGAAGCTCGAACAGGGCAAACTCAAGCTCGACAGCGAGATGGAAGTGTCGTCTCACGCCTCGTCGCAGTCGCCGACCAAACTCGGCCTGCGCCCCGGTAGCACGCTGGAAGTCGAAGACGCCATCAAGGCGCTGGTGACGCGCTCCGCCAACGATGCCGCCGTGGTGATCGCGGAAGCCATTGCCGGCGACGAGGACGATTTCGCCAAGCTGATGACGCGCAAGGCGCGTGCGCTCGGCATGACCCGCACGGTCTATCGCAACGCGTCCGGCCTGCCCGATGACGAGCA
>JAQGJY010000220.1 GCA_028290325.1 Tardiphaga sp. | reverse complement strand
GGGGGCCACCCGACGCGCTCCGCATTCACCCAATTCCTCCGTGGCGAATCGCCAGCGGCCGGTCGTGGCCGATGTGCAATCCCCTTCAAATGAGCCATCTTATACAATCCCGCGTCTCAAACGCAGGCTGTGGTTAAATTAACCGGCAGTGTGGAGGCCGTATAGCCAATCGAGCCATATTTTGCCAAGCAAAAGACCTGCCACCGGTTGGAACATCTGTGATGTCCCAGAAAGCCGCGAATAAGAGAGGGATTCGCTCGGGTTGGACGATTGACCTGCCCTTTAGCGGGCGTCGTCGCGCCGATCAGCTGATTTTCCGCGGCCCGCGTTGAGCCGCCCGCCGACGGCGTTCGGTGCGCCGGGACGATCTTGCTGCCGACACGGATTTCGGCGCGGCCCAGCGTGTCGCGGTTGCCCCGGACGTTGTGCGGCGCGCCGTCCTGGGCTGCTGCGCTGTCGTGCCGGGCCATTGCGAAGGCAATCCATCGAACGATCCCGCTGCCAAGCGGGATAGAATGCCGCATCGCGTCCGCGACAAGCGCGTCCTTACGCTTTATCCAGCCCGTACAGCGTATGCAGGGTGCGGACCGCCAGTTCGGTATAGGCGGTGTCGATCAGCACGGAGAACTTGATCTCGGACGTCGTGATCGCCCGGATGTTGATCTTGCGTTCGGACAAGGCTTGAAACGCCTGCGCGGCGACACCGGCATGGCTGCGCATGCCCGAGCCGATCACCGAGACCTTGGCGACGTCGGTGGCGCTGTCGATGCGGGCGTAGCCGATCGTGGCCTTGGCCGAGGTGATCGTCTCCCTGGCCCGGGCATAGTCCGATGCCGGCACGGTGAATGTCAGATCGGTGGTCTTGCCGTCTTCCGAGACGTTCTGCACGATCATATCGACGTTGATATTGGCCTCGGCGAGCGGTCCGAAGATCGAGGCGGCGACGCCGGGTTTGTCCTCGATCTGGCGAACGGAAATCTGCGCTTCGTCCTTGGAGAAGGCGATGCCGGTGACGACGTGATTTTCCATGATTTCCTCTTCGCTGCAAATCAGCGTGCCGGGCGGCTTGCCGTGCGGATCGATGTCTTCCGGCTTGTCGAAACTGGAGCGCACGAAAACCGGCATGTTATGGACCATGCCCAGCTCGACCGATCGCACCTGAAGCACCTTGGCGCCCTGCGACGCCAGTTCCAGCATGTCCTCAAACGCGATCTTGTCGAGCCGGCGCGCCTTCGGCACCACGCGCGGATCGGTCGTATAGACGCCATCGACGTCGGTGTAGATGTCGCAACGGTCGGCGTGAATCGCGGCGGCGATCGCCACCGCCGAGGTATCCGAGCCGCCGCGGCCGAGCGTGGTGATGCGCCCGGTCTCGATATTGATGCCCTGAAAGCCGGCGATGACCGCGACTTCCTTGCGATCCTTGAACCGCGCGATCAGCTCGGAGCCGTCGATGTCCAGAATGCGGGCGGAGGCGTGGGCGTCGCTGGTCTTGATCGGAATTTGCCAACCCTGCCACGAGCGGGCTTGAATGCCCTCCTTTTGCAGTGCGATAGCCAGCAATCCTGCCGTCACCTGCTCGCCCGAGGCGACAACGGCGTCATATTCGCGGGCGTCGTGCATCGGCGAGGCATCGGCGCACCAGGCCACCAGCTCGTTGGTCTTGCCGGACATCGCCGACACCACGACGGCGACGTCGTGACCGGCCTCGACCTCGCGCTTGACGTGGCGCGCCACGTTGCGGATGCGATCCAGATTAGCGACGGACGTGCCGCCGAATTTCATGACAAGACGGCCCATAAAAACCTTTGGCTACGACAGGTGCATTCCCCTGGGAGGACGAGGTATAATGCGTCGGCGCGGGTTTGCGCGAGGCGCGTTCGATATAGCGGCGCGATCGTGGACAGGCAAGGCGCGTGGAACAGCAGATCGAAGGCAGCGAATGGCGCGTTACATCGACGATATTCTGCAACCCGGCGAAAAGGTGCTGTATTCGACCAACGCGCACTGGATTTTCTATTTGCCGGGGCTTGTCGGCTGGCTGATCTCGGCCGGATTGCTGGTGCTGGCGCGGACCGTGCTGAACGAGACCGCGATCATGCTGTGTTTGGCCCTGTCCGCCTTTGTCGCGCTGGTGGCGCTGGTGCTGACCTTGCGGGCCTGGTTCCACCGCTGGACCACCGAAACCGACGTGACCAATCTGCGCGTCGTGCACAAGACCGGATTCATCACGCGGAGAACCTTCGAGATCAGCATCGACAAGGTGGCCAGTGTGAACGTGTTTCAAAGTATCATGGGGCGCATTTTGAACTACGGCGATGTCACTCTCGAAACGATGGGTGATTCCGAGGAAATCATCAAGACAATCGCCGCGCCGCTGCAATTTCGCAGCACGATCACGACGCGATAGGAATCGTCGCATGACTATCCAGCCAGAGCCCGCCGTGCCGGCGTCAAAGCCATCGACGACGGTCGATCCCGCCGAGATCGCGAAATTCTCCAAGCTGTCCGACGAGTGGTGGAATCCGACCGGCAAGATGGCGCCGCTGCACCGGATCAATCCGCTGCGGCTGGCGTTC
>JAQGJY010000192.1 GCA_028290325.1 Tardiphaga sp. | reverse complement strand
CGCGCACCCAACCCTCACTGACGCAATATTCCTCGACGTTGTTTTTCTCGACGCCCTTGAAGCGAATGCCGACATCGCGCGCCAAAATATCCGCGTTGTAATAGGGGCTACGCGGATCGGTCGAGAGGCGGTCTGGCAATTGGTCGGTCGTTGTCGGAGTGTCGGTCAAAGCAGCGCCTCGATGTTCTTGGTGATGGATCCGGGAGTGGTGGTGGGGCCGAAACGATCGACGACCTTGCCGGCACGATCGACCAGGAATTTGGTGAAATTCCATTTGATCGCGGCGCCGAGCAAGCCCGATTTTTGGCTTTTCAAATAGACGAACAACGGATCGGCGGTGCTGCCGTTGACATCGACCTTCGCGAACATCGGAAACGTGACGCCGTAGTTCACCGAACAAAAACTTGAGATCGTATCCGCATTGCCGGGTTCCTGCCCGCCGAACTGATTGCAGGGAAAGCCAAGCACGGTAAAACCGCGCGGGCCGATCTTTTTCTGCAATTCCTCCAGCCCCTGATATTGCGGCGTGAATCCGCAGGCGCTGGCGGTGTTGACAATGAGAAGCGCCTTGCCTGCGAAGGCGCGCAGCGGCTGATCCTGGCCATTCAACAGCTTCGGCGTGAAATCGTAGATACTGCTCATGCGGCGCTCACCGAAGCCGAACGATTTGGCTCGGTCGGCCAAGGATCGATAGGACTTGGCGGCACGCCACCGGCCTCGATGGCTTCGCCGGCGGCCAGGCAAAGGTCTTCGCGGTAACGGCCGGACACAATCTGCACACCGACCGGCGTGCGGTCGATCAGCCCGGTCGACACCGTCAGGCCCGGCAGCCCCATGAAGGGCGTACCGACCATCGGCATCTGCGCCCGCCAAACCCGCTTGAAGGACTCGTCATCGCGCAGATCGAGCTGGTCCGCGAATGGCAACTCGCCGGACACCGGCATCAGCAGCACGGCGTATGTCTGAAAAAACAACTGCCAATCGCGTGTGAAGGTCGCGCGGCGCGCCAGCAATTTGGAGAAGGTTGCCATATCCAAACCTTGCACCAGTTCGCGATTGCCGCGCAGGCACGCCAGAGCGCCGGCATCACCTTCCTTCTCAGCGGCGGCCAGCATCGCCTCATAGCCGTCACCGAGCCAGAACTTCGTCTGCAAGTCGGCGGCTTCGCGCAGCGGCGGCGTGTTGGCGATTTCCTCAACGATCCAGCCGGCGCGCTCGAGCCGTTTGGCGGCGTCGATCACGGCAGCCTTCACCTCGGGCGCAACCGCCAGGCCATCCGGCGCGACGCACATCGCCGCGCGCTTCGGCATCGGTGGACCGTCGAGCGGCGCGGGCACCCACCAGGGGTCACGCATGTCGGGCTGCGACATCACGGCAAGCGCGAGGCGAAGGTCGGCAATGGTTCGCGCCAACGGCCCTGATACGGCGGTGATCTGCGGTCCCAGCGGTCTTTCCGCACCTGTCGTATTATACGACGCGATCCGCCCGAGGGTCGGACGCAAACCGTGCACGCCGCAAGCATAGGCCGGATAGCGGATCGAGCCGGCGATATCGGTGCCATGCGCGATGTGGCCGATGCCGGCGGCGACCGCCGCGCCCGCGCCGCCGGACGAACCGCCCGGTGTCAATGCCGGATCGCGGGGATTTTTGGTGTGGCCGTGGATCTGGTTATTCGTGAACCAGCGGTAGGAAAATGCCGGACAATTGGTGCGACCAAGCAGCACGGCACCGGCCTTGAGGAAATTATCGACCACCGGATTGTTGGCCGTCGCGATCCAGTCGCGTTGCAGCGTCGTGCCGTTGGTGGTTGCAAATCCCTTTTGATCGCTGATGACCTTGATCGTGACCGGCACGCCGCCAAGCGGACCAGCGTCCTCGCCGCGCCCGATTCTTGCGTCGATCGCATCCGCCTGCGCCAGCACCTCATCGGGCCGATGATCGACCACGGCGTTGATCGCGGGATTGACGGCATCAAGCCGCGCCAGCGCCGACGTTGCCGCCTCACGGGCAGACACCTGTTTTGAACGGATGCGCGCCGCGAGGTCGGTCGCGGACAGCCGCCAGAGATCGTTCATGCCCTGCTCCATTGTCACGGTCGTGGTGTAACGCAGCGCCGCCGCGCCGCCAACCCGTTCAATGCCGGGTCGCCGAGGGCGGCTCCACGTCCTGCGACGTCTCTTCCAGCAAGGCTTCGCCGAACGGAAATTCCAGCACGACCTCGCCCTCGACATCGGTCACTTCCAGTGCCGAGTTCACCAGACTCGGCTGCACGCCCTGTGCCTTGAGCAGTTGCCGAATGGTGGACCGCGCCAGCTCCCATGCCTGATCCGGATCGCGCAGATCGACGCCGTCCTCGTCAACGACGAGGTCGGTTCCGATGCGGGTGTTGAAGAAATAACGCGGCATATCGAGGCTCCTGAAGACCGGTCCATTGTGCAACGCAGCATCAAATCTTGCAAATCACGACGAAAAGACTGGCGAACTTTTACGCCGGTCGGCATCTTATAGACAGTGCGGCGATCAAGCCGCGCAAGCTCGGGAGATTCTGATATGGCCTGGAAAGCGCCGAAAATCGTCGAAGTGCCGGTCGGCATGGAAATCAACATGTACGCGTGCGCCGCGCGGAAGTGAATTACGCAACGGGATGCCTTTGATGAGGCGTCCCGTTTGCGACCAAGGCGATGTCCGAGGGCGGTGCCATGCTTCGTGTAATCGTTCTCGGCGCCGCCGCTGGTGGCGGGGTTCCGCAATGGAACTGCGGCTGCGACAATTGCAACGCCGCGCGTGGTTTATTTCCGTCGATGCGAAGCACCCAGGCCTCGTTGGCCATTAGCGCCGACGACCAGCATTGGTTTCTCGTCAACGCATCACCCGATATCCGCCAGCAGATCATTGCCACCCCGCGGCTTCATCCAAAGCCGGAGGCGTTGCGGCATTCGCCGATTACAGGGGTGATCCTCACCAACGGCGAAGTCGATGCCGTTGCGGGCCTGCTGTCGCTGCGTGAAGGATCGCCGTTCACGATCTATGCTCATGAGCGCGTCCTTTCCATCCTGAAAGCGAACAGCATTTTCAACGTGCTCGGCGCCAAGGTGCGACGCCAAACCATCGCGATCGACCACGCCTTCATGCCCGCGCTTGCGGACGGATCGACCTCGGGGCTAGAGGTTTTGCCCTTCGCGGTGCCCGGAAAAGGCGCATGGTATCTCGAAGGCACGGCGGACGGAGCGGACGCCGAGGGCGACACGCTGGGGCTGCGGATCACGGACACGGCGAGCGGGCGATTGATCTATGTTCTAACCGCCTGCGCGCGTGTCACGCCCGATATGAAGGCGCGATTGACCGATGCGCCATTGGTGTTTTTCGATGGCACCGTATGGCGCGACGATGAATTGATCACGCAAGGGCTCGGTCAGAAAACCGGCCAGCGCATGGGCCATATAGCGATGTCAGGCGCCGACGGCGCCATCGCAGCACTCGCCGGACTCGGGATCGGACAGAAAGTGTTTCTGCATATCAACAACTCGAATCCGGCCTGGCGCGCGGGTTCGCCGCAACGCTGCGAAGCCGAACAGAGCGGTTGGCGGATCG
>JAQGJY010000191.1 GCA_028290325.1 Tardiphaga sp. | reverse complement strand
CGGCGACGATCACAAGGAAAACTTCGCCGGCCACGCAGCCCTGTAGGCGGGCCGCGGCCACAACACGAAGAACCAGTTCTAGGCATTACATCGATCGGCGCGGCGGTGATGCGCCGCCGCGCCGATCGACCTGTTGACGACAAAAGGCCGGGAATTGTCCCGGCCTTTTGCGTGTCGGTTTCTGGTTGGCCGCCGAACGACCGATCCGAAAAAAGGCGGCCCGTGAGCCGCCCTTTTGCACATTCATCCGATAGCGGAGCTTACTCCGCCGCCAGCTTGACCTCGGGCGCGGCGGCGCGGACGTCGGCGTCCACCTGCGATTCGAACTTGGCGAAATTCTTCTGAAACATGCCGACCAGACGGCGCGCGGTCGCGTCATACTCGGCCGGATCCTTCCAGGTCTTGACCGGATCGAGGATCTCGTTCGGCACGCCCGGCAACGCGGTCGGCACCGCGAAGCCGAAATACTTGTCGGTGCGGAATGTGACGTTGCGCAGCGAACCATTCAGCGCGGCGGTGAGCAACGCGCGTGTCACCTTGATCGGCATGCGCGAGCCGACGCCGTATTTGCCGCCGGTCCAGCCGGTGTTGACGAGCCAGCAATCGACATTGTGTTCGGCGATCAGCTTGCGCAGCAGATTGCCGTAGACGCTGGGGTCGAGCGGCAGGAACGGCGAACCGAAGCAGGTCGAGAATTCCGGCTCCGGATCGTTGCCGAGGCCGCGTTCGGTGCCGGCGACCTTGGCGGTGTAGCCGGACAGGAAATGATACATCGCCTGCGCCGGCGTCAGCTTGGCGATCGGCGGCATCACGCCGAAGGCGTCGGCCGCCAGCATCACCACGTTCTTCGGGTGGCCGGCGCGGCTGGTCGCCGAGGCGTTGGGAATGAACTCGAGAGGATAGGCGGAGCGGGTGTTCTCGGTCTTCGAGCCGTCGTCGAAATCCGGCACGCGGTCGTGCTCGCCGAGCACGACGTTCTCGAGCACGGCGCCGAAACGTTTCGACGCCGCGAAGATTTCCGGCTCGGCTTCTTCCGACAGCTTGATGCATTTGGCGTAGCAGCCGCCTTCGAAGTTGAAGATGCCGTCTTCGCCCCAGCCGTGTTCGTCATCGCCGATCAGCGTGCGCTTCGGATCGGCCGACAGCGTCGTCTTGCCGGTCCCCGAGAGGCCGAAGAAGATCGCGGAATCGCCATCCGGTCCGACATTGGCCGAGCAATGCATCGGCATCACGTTCTTCTTCGGCAGATAGTAGTTGAGCGTCGTGAACACGCTCTTCTTCATCTCGCCGGCATAATAAGACCCGCCGATCAGGACGATCTTGCGGGCGAAATCGATGGCGACGACGTTCTCGGAGCGCACGCCGTGACGTTTCGGATCGGCCTTGAAGCTCGGCAGGTCGATAATCGTCAGTTCAGGTTCGAAGTCCGCGAGTTCGGCGGCTTCGGGACGACGCAGCAGCGTGCGGATGAACAGCGAATGCCAGGCGAGTTCGGTGAACACGCGGGTCTTGATGCGATGCGTCGGATCGGCGCCGCCGTACAGATCCTGCGCGAACAGCGTCATGCCTTCGGCGTGTTTCTTGAAATCGACGTAGAGCGCTTCGAACTGCTCGGCGGTGATCGACTGGTTGCCGGCCCACCACATGTCGGCGGTGGACGCGTCCTTGACGGTGAACTTGTCCTTCGGGCTGCGGCCGGTGAATTCACCGGTGTCGGCGCATAATGCGCCATCGGCGGACAACACGGCTTCGCCAGCGCGGAGCGCGTGCTCATAGAGCTGCGGCGGGCCGAAATTCCAGTTCACGGCCTTGAGGTTTGTCAGCCCGAACTTGTCGGCACCGAACGCCTTGTTACGAACGCCCATCTCTTGCACGGAAGTTATCCTCCTGAACCCGCGGTTCTCGCTCACGCCAGCTGTCGTGAATCTGTCGCGGTACCCCGTCAATATAGCCTTCCGGCTGTGACCCGGCGATCTAATAGTGACCCAGCCCCGGCTTGCCAAGCGCATCCCCGAAAAATTGACTCATTCGGTGTTGGCCAGGTCCGCTGTGATAGCGCGCGCCTGCGCCGCCAGTTCCGCCAGCATTTTGCGTAAATCACCCGGCGTGACGATGCGCTGCGGAAAATCCAGCCGCAACGTCGTGTCGCCGGCCGCGAGGTCCAGCCCGTCAGGGTCCAAACCGGTGCAGCGCCAGTCGGCCGGTTCGGCTTTGAGCAGCCTCGTCGCGTACAGACCGAGCGCGTCAGCGTGGTCGTCATTCATGTGGGCGACCGCACCCTGCTCCGCCTCGATCAGCCCGGATGCCCCGGTCAGGTCGGTCAGAACCTGGTCCGGCGCGAGATCAACGATCCGGCCGAACCCCGCGACCAGATGGATGCTGGCGGGCGCAATGCGGTAGAAGCCGAAATCCTTGAAATCGACGAACAATTCCGCGGATGGATGCGCGGCGAGATAACGCCGCCGCAGCAGTGCGACGTCATCGGCGCCGGCGGCGATGGCGCGACCGGACAGCATGATCCGCGCGCCCTCCAAGGGGTCGGCCGGCCCGCGCTCGTCCAACATCAACGACACCCGGTCGTCGGTGAGAATGTTTTGAGTGTGAAGCGCCAAGCGCGAAATCAGCAGGATCGGCGAGCCATCCGGATGGCTCGCGACATTGACCAGTGAGCAATACGGGGCGCCGGTCCCTGCAACCAGCGTCGCCAGCGCGCCCTGTCGCCGACGCCGCAGCAGCGACCTGGCGAGGGCGACGGCGTTGAAATCGGCAGTCGGCTGCATTTGGGTATCCACTCAAATATAGCCTGCCCCCTTTCGGGGCAGTCGAAGTCGGTTTATAGGAACTGAAGTCGGTGTTGTATATTTACATGCCACGGAACCCGGCCACATTTGCGCCCACCTTGCATTGCTCGTGGACCGTGTTGAAAGGCCAGCGACGCGCCGGGATCGGTCGCCGCCGTTATTAAGGCCACATACCCGCTTCGGAAAGCAGAGGCTCATGCCCACAATCGCCCTGGTCGATGACGACCGCAACATTCTCACCTCGGTCTCGATCGCGCTGGAAGCCGAAGGCTACCGCATCATGACTTACACCGACGGCGCCTCCGCGCTCGACGGTTTTCGCACCAGTCCGCCGGACATGGCGATCCTCGATATCAAGATGCCGCGCATGGACGGCATGGAGACGCTGCGTCGGCTGCGCCAGAAGTCGGACCTGCCGGTGATCTTCCTGACTTCCAAGGACGAAGAGATCGACGAGTTGTTCGGCCTGAAGATGGGCGCCGACGATTTCATCCGCAAACCATTCTCGCAGCGTTTGCTGGTCGAGCGCGTCAAGGCCGTCTTGCGCCGCGCCGCGCCGAAAGACCCGACCGCCACGCCGAAGGAAAATGATGCCAAGGCGCTGGATCGCGGCCTGCTGCGGATGGACCCGGAGCGTCACACCTGCACTTGGAAGAACGAGGCGGTAACGCTCACCGTCACCGAATTCCTGATCTTGCAGGCGCTGGCGACTCGGCCCGGCGTGGTCAAGAGCCGCAACGCGTTGATGGACGCGGCCTATGACGATCAGGTCTATGTCGATGACCGCACCATCGATAGCCACATCAAGCGGCTTCGCAAAAAGTTCAAGGTCGTCGATGACGATTTCGAAATGATCGAGACGTTGTACGGCGTCGGCTATCGTTTCAAGGAAACTTGAGACGCACTGGGTGGCATCATATCCCGGATGCATCGCCGTCGCCGATCGAGGCCTCCGCTTCGCTTCGGCACCTCTGGGTGACGGCGGTAGGCGAAACGTCATCCTGAGATGCGAGCCGTTCTTTATCAACGGCGAGCCTCGAGGATGGTCGCGGACGAGGGTTAGCCTTGCTTGATCGAACGCAACGCGAGGACACCGCGGACCGCAAGCGCGTGCCGCCCGGTTCCGACGGCTTCTCCGATCGCGACGCGGCGGGCGGCGACGACAATCGCGCCGTGCGCGGCTGGGAACGGCCGCTCGGCTGGGCGCGCCGCGCCGGACAGTTTTTCCTCGCACTGACCTTTTCGAGCCTGACGCGGCGCATCGTCTCGCTCAACCTGCTCGGGCTGGTCGCGCTGGTCTCGAGCATTCTTTACCTGTCGCAGTTCCGGGCCGGCCTGATCGACGCGCGGGCGCAAAGTCTTCTGACCCAGGCCGAGATTATCGCGGGCGCCATCGCCGCGTCGGCGACCGTCGAGACCAACACGCTGACGATCGATCCCGAACGGTTGCTCGATCTCAAGCCCGGCGAAACCTACGGCGTGCCGGACGAATATTCCGGCCTCGATTTCCCGATCAATCCCGAGCGCGTCGCGCCGGTGCTGCGCCGGCTGATCTCGCCGACCAAGACCCGCGCCCGCATCTACGATCGCGATGGCGTGCTGCTGCTCGACAGCCGCAACCTTTACGGCCGTGGCGACGTGCTGCGCTTCGAACTGCCGCCGCCGACCACCGAGAAGCCCGGCTTCGCCGAACGCACCATGATCGCGGTGCGGACCTGGCTCAATCGCGGCGACCTGCCACTGTATCGCGAACTCGGCCCGGAAAACGGCAATGGCTATCAGGAGGTTCAGCGCTCGCTGGATGGCCAGAAGGACAGCATGGTCCGCATCAACGATCGCGGTGAGGTGATCGTCTCGGTCGCGGTGCCGGTGCAGCGCTTTCGGGCCGTGCACGGCGCCTTGATGCTGTCAACGCAGGGCGATGACATCGACCAGATGGTCACGGCTGAGCGCCTCGCCATCCTGAAAGTGTTCGGCGTCGCCATGGTCGTGATGATCGTGCTGTCTTTGCTGCTCGCTTCGACCATCGCGGGCCCGGTGCGCCGCCTGGCGGATTCCGCCGAGCGCGTCCGCCGCCGCATCAAGACCCGCGTCGAGATCCCCGATTTCACCAATCGCCGCGACGAGATCGGGCATCTGTCCGGCGCGCTGCGCGATATGACCGACGCGTTGTACAACCGCATCGAGGCGATCGAGGCCTTCGCCGCCGACGTCTCCCACGAGTTGAAGAACCCGCTGACTTCGCTGCGCTCCGCCGTCGAGACGCTGCCGCTGGCGCGCAACGAGACCTCACGCGCGCGTTTGCTCGAAGTGATCGAGCACGACGTCAAGCGCCTCGACCGGCTGATCTCCGACATTTCCGACGCCAGCCGGCTCGACGCCGAATTGCAGCGCAACGACGTCGCGCCGGTCAATATGCGCCGGCTGCTGACCACATTGGCCTCGGTCGCCAACGAAACCAAACTGGGCCACGACGTCGGCGTCCAGATCCGCTTCGAAGGGTCGGCGTCGGACACCTTCTCCGTCCCCGGTCATGATTCCCGCCTCGGTCAGGTGATCTCGAACCTGCTGATGAACGCGCAGTCGTTCTCGCCGCCCGGCGGCAAGGTCCGCGCGCTGTGCCGGCGATTGAAAACCGAGATCGAAATCGTGATCGACGATGACGGCCCCGGCATCCGGCCGGACGCCCTGGAGCGCATCTTCGAGCGGTTCTATACCGACCGGCCGCACCAGGGCTTCGGCCAGAATTCCGGTCTGGGCCTGTCGATCTCCAAGCAGATCATCGAGGCGCATCGCGGCCGCATCTGGGCCGAAAACCGTCCCGGCCCGGAACCGGCCAAGGTCGTCACCGACGAGGATGACGACATCGACAACATGGGCTTCGCCGGCGCGCGCTTTGTCGTGCGGCTGCCCGCGACATGAGCACGGAGCCGCCCACCGTTCACGCCTCGGCCGTGCAAGTAGGTTATGTGGCGGTGCTGATCCGTGGCCCGTCGGGCTCCGGCAAGTCGCGGCTGGCGCTTCAGTTGATCCTGGCCGGGCGGGCGCGGCAAATTCCCGCAGCAACCCTGGTCGGTGTCGACCGGATCTATCTGGATCGCGACGGCGATGCGCTGGTCGCCCGGTCGGTCTCGGCATTGGCCGGTCTGATCGAGGTGCGTGGCCTCGGCATTCGCCGCTGCGACTCCGTACCGTCCGCGCCGGTCGGGCTCGTGGTCGATCTGGCGGCCTCCGACGCGGCCCGGTTACCAACGCGGAACGCCCTGCAAACCACACTGCTTGGCATCACCCTGCCCCGCGTGCCGGTGGCGGCCGGCGAAAACGCTTTGATGCTCGTTCTGGCGGTATTGACGCTACCGGAAGCCTTAACCACCGGCGAATGATCTGATTGCCGGAAGCGGATTGGTAACCATATAAGCCTCACACTTGCCACCTGATGAACCATCCCCGCCGGCCGCATTTTGCGCGAATTCCCGGCGTCAAAGCACGATCCCCTCTTGCGTAGGGGCTCTGGATGGTCAAAGTGGCCGTTTCGTGCGGTGCACAAGGCACCCACGAGGAGTTTCCGATGATTGGTCTGGTACTTGTGACCCACGGGCGCCTCGCCGACGAGTTCAAGGCGGCGCTTGAGCACGTAATGGGTCCGCAAAAACAAATCGAAGCCGTTACGATCGGCGCCGAGGACGATTCCGACTTGTGTCGCAGCGATATCATCGAGGCGGTCAACCGCGTCGATAGCGGCGATGGCGTCGCCATTCTCACCGACATGTTCGGTGGCACACCGTCAAATCTCGCGATTTCCTGCATGAGCCGACCGAAGGTGGAGGTGCTTGCGGGCATCAACCTGCCGATGCTGGTCAAGCTCGCCAAGGTCCGCGACGACAAAACGTTGCCCGACGCCATCGCGATGGCGCAGGAAGCTGGCCGCAAATACGTCACCATCGCCAGCCGGGTACTCGCCGGCAAATGAGCACGGACTCCGAAACATCGGGCGTGCTGACGCGCGAGCTTGCTATTCTCAACAAACGCGGCCTGCATGCCCGCGCCTCCGCCAAATTCGTCCAGATGGTCGAGCGCTTCAATGCCGATATCACCGTGACGCGCGGCGGCGAGACCGTCGGCGGGGCGTCGATCATGGGGCTGATGATGCTGTCCGCCGGCGTCGGCACCAGCATCGTGGTCACGGCCAAGGGCCCCGAGGCCGAGGCCGCCATGACCGCGATCGCCGAACTCGTCGGCAACAAATTCGGCGAAGGCGATTAACGCGTCGTCGTTTCGCCATTCCGAGAACAGCTCGGTCCTCGCTTTCACGCAGAAAGCATGGCCTACCGCGTCGGCGCGACGATATAGACCCGCCAGCTGCTCGGAGCCGCGATCGCGCCATTGACGATCCGCCGCGTCGTGATGTTGAGCCGCTCGGCCATCACGGCGTTGGCCGCCATCCAGGCCTCGCACGCCGCGAAGCGATGGTCGCCGACCTCGCAGACGCCGATGAAGCCCTTCTCTTTGGCCTCCGCCAGCGATGTCAGCCCCGAGCCGAAATGATCGGTCGGCTGCAACATCAACGGATGATCCGGCGCGTAGAAGCCGATCGGCCCGCCGGCCTCGGTCTCGGCGGCCACCACTTCCCACCGCGTCGCGAAGCGCTGGCGCCATAACTCGGTCAGCTGCCGCGCCAGTTGCGAGCGCGATCCATAGCCTTCGGCGTCGGCGGCATTGAGCATCTCGGTATAGGCCGCGATCCGCGGCGCCGCCGCCAGCGTGACGAGACTCATCACCAGCCAGATCGCCGCCAGCCGCGCCGGCGCGGCCATCTGCACCCGCAGCCACGGCAACGCGACCAGCGCCAGCGGCACCAGGAAGAACAGCGAGATGCCCCAGTCGGTCTTGAGATAGATGTGGAACGCCCACGCGCCGAGCGGCGGCCCGATCGCGACCACGGCCTGAATGACCCAGACATTGAGCGCCTGCGAAACATTGAGGCCCGGATTGGGCTCGCGCGCCCACGTCCGCGTCACCCAGTCGAGCGGACGCCGAATGAGGTCCGGCAGCCTGCGGGGTCGCCAGCCCAGCGCCAGCGCCGCGAGCCCGACCGGGACGGCCAGCATTGCGGCGTTGTGGCTGAGATAGCCCAGGATGATCTGCAAGGCGTCTCTGCGGCTTTCGATCGTGTAGGTGCCGCCGGCATAGGCGAAGGGCTCGAAATCGACCTGCCACAGCCAGACCAGATGCGGAGCCATCGCCACCACGCCCGTGACGATCGCGACCCACGGCGCCGGTGAGCGCAGAAAGGCCATGCGCTGCGGGTGCAGCAACGCCGCGATGCCAATCGCCCCGATCATGGTGACGACCCAGTATTTGGTCATCAAGGCCAGCATCGCGGCAAGGCCGAGGGCGACGCCGCTCCAGGCGGTCTTTTTCTCGAAAGCGTGCAGATAAGCGAGCACCAGCAGCGGCAGCGTCGCCAATTGCAGCAGGTCGGCGTTGTATTTGAAGCCCTTGAAATTGAAGATCGGATAGACCGCGACCATCACCAGCACGAGAAATGCGCGCCGCCGATCGACCACCTTCAGCGCAATGGCCCACGTCGTCGCCATACCGAAACCGCACACCGCCATCGCCAGCGCATAAGCGGCCCAGTCGGCGACCGGAAACACCCGGAACCAGAGCCCGGCGATCCAGCCGGACAAAGGCGGATGCTTGCCATAGCCGAACAGAAACCGCTGACCCCAGCCATAGGCTTCGGCGATATCGAAATGGACGTCCTGCCGGCCCTTGAGGATGACAAGGATGACGGTCCAGAGCACCACATGCGCGGTGACGAACCATAGCGCCAGCGCGGTGCCGGCGCTGGCGTCGCGCGTCATGGCCGCGAGCCACGCCGCCACGCGACGTAATGGCCGGACGCGACGACGCCCGGCCGGAGAGGGAATCTTGCGGAGCGCTGGTTTCTGAACAGGGAGGTTTCGAGAGTTCTTGGCCATCGGGGCGATCCCTAGAGCATTTCCGCGAGCGAGGGAATTCGCCGGGACAGTCACGATTGAGCGAGGCCGGGTTTCGGCCCGCTATGCTTGCTGCATCGGGGTGCCAATGCTATCCCGCGCGGATGACGACTGTCCCGATTTCGAACATCCGCAATTTCTCCATCGTCGCCCATATCGACCATGGCAAATCCACCCTCGCTGACCGGCTGATCCAGACCACCGGCGGCTTGCAGGCCCGTGAAATGAAAGAGCAGGTGCTCGATTCGATGGATATCGAGCGCGAGCGTGGCATTACCATCAAGGCCCAGACGGTGCGGCTGAACTACCTCGCCAAGGACGGCAAGAGTTACATCTTCAACCTGATGGACACGCCCGGCCACGTCGATTTCGCCTATGAGGTGTCGCGCTCGCTGGCGGCCTGCGAAGGCTCGTTGCTGGTCGTCGATGCCTCGCAGGGCGTCGAGGCGCAGACCCTCGCCAATGTCTATCACGCGCTCGATGCCGGCCACGAAATCGTGCCGGTGCTCAACAAGATCGATCGGCCCGCCGCGGAACCCGATCAGGTCAAGCAGCAGATTGAGGACGTGATCGGCATCGACGCCTCCGACGCCGTGATGATCTCGGCCAAGACCGGCATCGGCATCGATCTGGTGCTCGAAGCCATCGTGCATCGCCTGCCGCCGCCGCAAGGCGACCGCTCGGCGCCGCTGAAGGCGCTGCTGGTCGATAGCTGGTACGACGTCTATCTCGGCGTCGTCGTTCTCGTCCGCGTCGTCGATGGCGTGATGAAGAAGGGTCAGCGCATCCGCATGATGGGCACCAACGCCGCCTATGATCTGGAGCGCGTCGGCTATTTCACGCCGAAAATGACCTCGGTGGACGAACTCGGCCCCGGCGAGATCGGCTTCATCACCGCCGCGATCAAGGAAGTCGCCGATACCCGCGTCGGCGACACCATTACCGACGACCGCAAGCCGATCACCGACATGCTGCCGGGCTTCAAGCCCGCGATTCCCGTCGTGTTCTGCGGATTGTTTCCGGTCGATGCCGACGATTTCGAAACGCTGCGCGCGGCGATGGGCAAATTGCGCCTCAACGACGCCAGCTTTTCCTTCGAGATGGAAACCAGCGCGGCGTTGGGCTTCGGCTTCCGCTGCGGATTCTTGGGGTTGCTGCATCTCGAAATCATTCAGGAGCGGCTGTCGCGCGAGTTCGACCTCAATCTGATCGCGACCGCACCCTCGGTGATCTACAAGATGCATCTCAACGACGGCTCGGAGATCGAGATTCACAATCCGATCGACATGCCCGACGTGGTCAAGATCGCCGAGATTCACGAGCCGTGGATCGAGGCGACGATCCTCACGCCCGACGAATATCTCGGCTCGGTGCTGAAGCTGTGTCAGGAGCGTCGCGGCTCGCAAAAGGAGCTGACCTATGTCGGCTCCCGCGCGATGGTGAAATACGATCTGCCACTCAACGAGGTGGTGTTCGATTTCTACGACCGGCTGAAATCGATCTCGAAGGGCTACGCCTCGTTCGACTATCACCTGACCGACTACAAGCCGGCCGATCTTGTGAAGATGCAGATTCTGGTCAACAGCGAGCCGGTCGACGCCCTCTCGATGCTGGTGCATCGCACCCGCGCCGAAGGCCGCGGCCGCGCCATGGTCGAGAAGATGAAAGAGCTGATCCCGCCGCATATGTTCGTGATCCCGATCCAAGCGGCGATCGGCGGCAAGGTGATCGCCCGCGAAACCGTTCGCGCGCTCCGCAAGGACGTCACCGCGAAATGCTACGGCGGCGACATCACGCGCAAACGCAAGCTCCTCGAAAAGCAAAAAGAGGGCAAAAAGAAAATGCGGCAGTTCGGCAAGGTCGATATCCCGCAGGAGGCCTTCATCGCCGCGCTGAAGGTCGATAGTTAAAGCGTCGGTTCCGCCCGGGCGTTCGAAAAACCGGAAGGCGGCTTGGATTGCGTCACGCCACCACGCGCAGCCGGTCGGTGATGGAGTCGGCCTGGCTTTGCGCGGCAAGCAATGCCGCGATCTGCGCGTTCGGCCGCGCGGCGCTGAACAGATAGCCTTGCCCCTCATGGCAGCCGGCCGCCCGCAGACAGCTCAATTCGGATTCGGTCTCGACGCCTTCGGCCGTGATCGTCACGCCCAGGCTGACGCCGAGACTGATGATGGCCCGCACGATCGCCTGCCCTTCGCGATTATCGCCGAGGCCGCGCACGAAGGATTGGTCGATCTTGATTTTGTCGAACGGAAAGCTGCGAAGATAGCTCAGGCTCGAATAGCCGGTGCCAAAATCGTCCATCGAGATGCGGACACCGAGCGCGCGCAGCGCATGCAACGTTGAAAGCACATCGTCGCTCTTGTTCAACAACAACGTCTCGGTGATCTCCAGTTCGAGACGACGCGCCGGCAGGCCGGATTGCCGCAGCGCATCCATCACGACCGATAACAGATTACCGACGCCGAATTGCAGCGGCGACAGGTTCACCGCGACACTGACATCGTCGGCCCAGTGCGCGGCATCGCTGCACGCGCGTCGCAGGATCTGCACGCCGAGCGGATTGATGAGCCCGGTATCTTCGGCGACCGGGATGAACTCCGCCGGCGAGATCATGCCGCGCTCGGCGTCGGGCCAGCGCACCAGCGCCTCGACCCCGGTGATGCGGCCGGTCGAAAGATCGATCAGCGGCTGATAGTAAGGCCGCAGCACGTTGTTGTGGATCGCGGCGCGCAGATCGATTTCGATGCGGCGCCGCGCCTGCGCGCGCGCATCCATGTCGGCCTGAAAGAAGCTGAAGGTGCCGCGCTGCTCGGCCTTGGCCCGCGACAGCGCCATATCGGCGTTCTTCAGCAGCTTGTCGGACTCGTCGCCGTCGCCGGGCGCCATCGCGATGCCGACGCTGGCGCCGATGACGATCGAATGGCCTTCCAGCAGATAGGGTTCGGCGATCGCTTCGAGCAGGCGTCGCGCCAGCAGCACCACGTCGTCGGGCCGCTCCACGCCGGTCTGGATGATCGCGAACTCGTCGGAATTCAACCGCGCGATGATGTCCTCGTCGCGCAACGTCGAGCGCAGCCGCCGTCCGACGGCGCGCAGCAACTTGTCGCCGATGCCGTGGCCGAGGCTGTCATTCACCGCCTTGAAATTATCGAGACCCAGCACCAGCACGCCGGCCAGCGCGCCGCTGCGTCGCGTCAGCGACAGCGTTTCGTCGAGGCGTTTTCGCAGCAGATTGCGGTTCGGCAGGCCGGTGAGCCCGTCGTGCTCCGCCATGAACGCGAGCCGCAATTCGGCCTGCTTGCGTTCGGTGATGTCCATGAGCGCCAGCATCACCGCCGGCTGGTCGCCATAGGTCAGATGCCGCGAATAGATCGCAAGGTCGATCAGCGATCCATCGGCTTTGACGTGCTTCCAGGTCCGCGCGGCGCGGTCTTCCTCGCTCTGCTCGTCCGCCCAGGGGAGACCGCCATCGAACGCCTGCAACTGCCCGATCGACAGCCGCTCGAAATCCGACCGCGAATAACCGTAATGCGCGACGGCGGAATCGTTGACGGCGAGCACGCGCGTGCCATCGGCGGCGCACACGATCATCGGCACCGGATTGCCGTCGAATAGCAGGCGGAACGACGCCTCGCGCTGCTTCAGCTCGGTAATGTCGACTCGCAGGCCGATGACGCCGCCATCGTCGGTCAGCCGCTCCTCGATCAGGATGACGCGGCCATCGGCCAGCACCTGCTCGTGGCGCTCGCCCGGTTGGCTCAGCTTGGCGAGGCGTTCGGCGAGCCAGGCCTCTTCCCGGCCCGCCGCTTCTGGATATTCGCCGCGCGCGACGCCGACGCGAATCGTGTCCTCGAGGCGGGTCCCCTGCGAGAACAGATCGGACGTGCCGTCATAGATTTCGGCATATTTTTTATTCCAGAGGATGTACCGGCCTTCGGCATCGAGAAACACGATGCCCTGCGGCAGCAGATCGATCGCCTCGCGCAGCCGCTCGTGAGATCTGCGGGCTTGCGCGATCGCGGCTTCGGTTTCCGCGCGATGGCGTGCGACCTCGTCGACGTCCACTGTTGTCGCGCGGCGTACAGGCAATTTCGGCACCGAGCGCGCGAGCGGACGCGGCGACGCCGGGGTCGCGGCGGCATTCCGCTTCTTTGGTGTCGCGGATCGTGTCGGGTGTTTTGGCCGATTTCCGGGTCTCATCACGCCTCATCGCCTTCTGCCTCTGACGTGATCGCCTATTTGTCTGAAAAATGTGTGTGACCTGAATCGCCGCGGCCCGTAGCAGCCGCAAATAAGAGCCGTCGTTTGCTCAACCATTAGGCTGGCGCGGATGGTATTTAAATATTTCACGTCTTCTGGTTGCGTCCGGTGGGCAACTTTCGCTGAATTGGGTGGTTTGCGGCGCCTCGCCATCCATTTGCCGGAAAAACGCGCACCTATCGAAAGGTCCGTGCTAATTCGCGTCAATCTTTCATAGGGTTAACACTGTATGTACGGAAATGGCCCGGTTCCGATCGCGGAACGCGGCAATCCTGTCCAGTTGCGCTATAAGCCTGTCTCATGACCCTCCGACTGATTCTCGGCATCGCCCTTTCGCTCGCCGCCGCCGCGCCAGCTCTGGCGCAGGACAAGGGCACGTTGACGCCCCGCGCGTTGCCGCCGCTGGCCAATCCCGACGATCCGAAACTTGGCGCCAAGGAGTTGTTCGGCCGCAAGGTGCTGCCGACCCGCGGCGCGCCACAAGTCGTCGGATTCTACGCCAAAGGCTGCATCGCCGGCGCGGAGGCGCTGCCGCTCAACGGCGACACCTGGCAGGTGATGCGGCTGTCGCGCAATCGCAACTGGGCGCATCCGCAGATGGTCGCGCTTCTGGAGCGATTGTCGGCGAAGGCCAACAGGGTCGCGGGCTGGCCGGGACTTCTGATCGGCGACATGTCGCAACCGCGCGGCGGGCCGATGTTGACCGGCCATGCCAGCCACCAGATCGGCCTCGATGCCGACATCTGGCTGACGCCGATGCCGAACCGGCAACTTTCGCGCAATGAGCGCGAGGAAATGTCCGCCGTGATGATGGTGCGGAAGGACCGTCTCGACATCGATCCGCAGGCATGGACTCCGACGCACCTGGCGGTGATCCGCGCCGCCGCGCAGGAGCCCGCGGTCGAGCGCATCTTCGTCAACGCCGCGATCAAGAAGGCCTTGTGCCGCGAGGCCAAGGGCGATCGCTCGTGGCTCTCCAAGGTGCGGCCGATGTACGGCCACGATTATCATTTCCACGTCCGCATCGTCTGTCCGGCTGGCAGCGCCGAGTGCACGCCGCAGGCGCCGCCCGGCGACGGCGACGGCTGCGGCGCAGACCTCGCGCACTGGTTCACGGACGCGGTTTTGCATCCGAAGCCGCCAGCCGTGCCGCCGAAACCAAAACCGCCGATGACGCTGGCGGATCTGCCGGCGGCGTGCCGTCAGGTGCTGGCCGCGCCGTAGGAATCGCGCTACACAGAGATCGCCGCGCCGTAAGCGCAGCCGACTATACGGGACGACGGGTCCTCTCCGACATTTTCAGTTCGTTCCGGCGCGGCCATCGCCGCGCGTTCGGCAATCCTACGGAGGAAACTGTTATGCGAATCAGCGCACGCAACCAGATCAGGGGCACCATCGTCGAAGTCACGACAGGGGCCACCACCTCGCATGTCCGCGTCGATATCGGCGGCGGCCAGATCATGACCTCGTCGATCACCAACGCCGCGGTGGACGATCTCGGCCTTGCCAAAGGCGGCCAGGTCGTCGTCGTGGTGAAGGCCTCCGACGTGATGATCGCGGTGGACTGATGCTTATCCTGCCCGCACTGATGCTGCTGGTCGCCGCGACGGCGGTCCGTGCCGCCGAGCCGAGCGGCTGCGATAAGTTCAAATGGCCGATCGAGGGCGAACGCGCGGCACTCACCACATCCGAACGACCGCTCCTCAAATCCGGCGGCGAGCTCTCGATACCGGGCCGCGCGGTCACGGTCGCGCTGCTGCCGTCGCCCGAGGCCAGGCTGCCGACGCCCGCCGAGCGCAACTTTCCGCCCGACACTTTCGCCGGTTACGTCACGGCGGCCGCGCCGAAAACGCCAGGTCTGTACGCGGTCAGCCTGTCCGAAGCGCTGTGGATCGATGTCGTGCAGGACGGCAAACGTCTGAAGCCGGTGGCCTTCAGCGGCGCGACCGATTGCGCGGGCCTGCGCAAGACCATGCGGTTCGAACTGACGGCGCAGCCGTTGACGATCCAGCTCAGCGGCGGCAAAGCCGACCGCGTCAATCTGCTGCTGTCGCGTGCGGCGACGCCGTAGGCGATAAGGTGAGGGACAGATGCTCCTCGCAATGACGGTCAGCCTTTACCGCCGTGACGGACCTGATATGGTCCGCCGCAGCGATGCCCTGCGGACCGTCAGTCCGCCGGGTTGCCGGAACGGCGCTTCCGCCTGTCGCGATCCCTCATCCCCAAGCAGCAATACGTGCATCCGCGCGCGTCTGCGCTTGCCGCACGATTTGGAGCGCCCATGATTCATATCTCTCGCCGCCTCGCCGTCGGCCTCGTCGCCCTCTCGCTGATCGGCGGCCTGACGTCGATCGCGACCGCGCAGGAAAAATCGCTCACCGTCTTTGCCGCGGCTTCGATGAAGAACGCGCTCGATGACGTCAATGCCGCCTTTACCGCGAAATCCGGCATCAAGATCGTGGCCAGTTACGCGGCCTCCTCCGCGCTCGCCAAACAGATCGAGCAGGGCGCGCCGGCGGATGTGTTCGTCTCGGCCGACACCGACTGGATGGATTACGCCGCGCAAAAGAAATCCATCAATGAGCCGAGCCGCGTCAACCTGCTGGGCAATGCGATCGTGCTGATCGCGCCGAAGGATTCGGCGATCGCCAACGTCGCGATCGGCCAGAACTTCGATCTCGCCAAATTGGCCGGCGATGGCAAGATCGCGACCGGTGATGTGAAGTCCGTGCCGGTTGGCAAATACGCCAAGGCGGCGCTGGAAAAGCTCGGATCATGGAGCGCGGCCGAGCCGAAATTCGCGATGGCGGAAAGCGTGCGCGCGGCGCTGACGCTGGTCTCGCGCGGCGAAGCAGCGCTCGGCATCGTCTATGCGACCGATGCCAGAATCGATCCGGGCGTGAAGGTGGTCGGCAGCTTCCCGGCGGATTCGCATCCGGCAATCATCTATCCGGTCGCGGCGACGACGACGGCCAAGCCGGAGGCAACGGATTATCTCGCGTTCCTGCGCTCGGCGGCGGCAAAGGCCATGTTCGAAAAATACGGCTTCACGTTTTTGATCAAGCCGGTGTCGTGACGAATCTGGGCCGTCATTGCGCGCAAGCGCGCCATCGGTGCTTGCCGATGGCGCGCGACGCGAAACTATGACGACATAGAACCAAGTCAACATGCTCGATATCACCCCCGACGAATGGACCGCGATCGCGCTGTCGCTGCGCGTGGCGCTGGTTGCCACTGTGGTCGCGACGCCGCTCGGCATCGCGCTGGCGTGGCTGCTGGCGCGGCGCGACTTCTGGGGCAAGGGCCTGATCGACGCGCTGGTGCATCTGCCTTTGGTACTGCCGCCAGTGGTGACCGGCTATTTGCTGCTGCTGACATTCGGGCGACGCGGCGCGATCGGCGCCTGGCTCGCTGAAAACCTCGGCATCGTCTTCGCGTTCAAATGGACCGGCGCGGCGCTTGCCTGCGGCGTGATGTCGTTTCCCCTGCTGGTGCGACCCATCCGGTTGTCGATCGAAGCCGTCGATCGCAGACTCGAACAGGCGGCGTCCACATTGGGAGCCGCACCGTGGCGGGTGTTCTGGACCATCACGCTGCCGCTGGCCTGGCCGGGCGTGCTGGCGGGCATGGTGCTGGGCTTCGCCAAAGCGATCGGCGAATTCGGCGCGACCATCACCTTCGTCTCCAACATTCCCGGCGAGACGCAGACGATTTCGGCCGCGATCTATTCGCTGATCCAGACACCGGACGGCGACACCGCCGCGTTGCGTCTGGTGATCGTGTCGGTCGTCATCGCGATGGCGGCCTTGGTGATGTCCGAATGGCTGGCACGGCGCGCCACCTTACGCCTGCACGGGAATTGAAAAGTGCTGAGTTTCAACGCCGCCAAGCAACTCGGCGACTTCGCGCTCGATGTCTCGTTTGAGAGCGACGGCCGCGTCACCGGCCTGTTCGGCGCATCCGGCACCGGCAAGACGTCGATCATCAACATGATCGCCGGATTGCAGACGCCGGATCGCGGCCGCATCGTTCTCGACAACGACGTGCTCGACGACACCACCGCGCGGACTCACGTGCCGGCGCATAGGCGTCGGATCGGCTGCGTGTTTCAGGATGCGCGATTGTTTCCGCATCTCGATGTCGCGCAGAATCTCGATTACGGCCGCCGCATGAACGGTCTGCCGCGCGACGCGGACGATATCCGACGCGTCGAGACGTTGCTCGACATCGCGCCGTTACGCGCGCGCCGGACCGGGCAATTGTCGGGCGGCGAGCGCCAGCGCATCGCGCTGGGTCGCGCGTTACTGGCGCGGCCGCGATTGTTGCTGCTCGACGAACCGCTGGCGTCGCTCGACGAGGCGCGCAAGGCCGAAATTCTGCCCTATCTGGTGCGCCTGCGCGACGAGACCCGCGTGCCGATGGTCTATGTCAGCCACGACGCCGACGAGATGCGGCAGTTGGCGACGCAGGTGGTGATGCTGAAAGGCGGCCGCGCCGTGGCCGTCGGCGGGCTGGCGTTGTTGCCGACATAACACCGTCATTGCGGGGCTCGCCCCTGCCGGCGAGAACCTGAATGACGAAGGCTGCTAAGCCCGCGACAGCGCATCCCATGTTCGCGACAATTTACGCTTGAACGCATCGACACCGCTCAGCGGCGGAGCCGCCTCTTGTTCGTCTTCCGGCAAACGCAGGCCGACGACGTTGACGCGGCCGCCGCCGATGCTGCGCGCGACCAGCACGATCGAATCCAGCGGCAAGGTCGCGCCCGCTTTCGGCGCGTGGTCGAGATGCACGTCGAAATAATCCGCCAGCGTCAGAGCGGCGTCCGACTCGTTGACGGTGACGCCGTAGATCCCCGCGAGATCGCCGAGCGTGACGTCGCCAGCCACCGTGAAGTCGCCGAGCAGATGCGGATCAGGCGCCGGCGATGGCGGCATATCGACAAAGAAGCGATCCAGCGCCTCGGCCTTTTCCGGCGGCGCGAGCAGATAGACATAATCGCCGGCGGCGATCGGTTCGGCCTCGGCGGGCGACAGGATCTGCTGATCGCGGATGACGAGCGTCGACTTCGACCATGACGGAATCAGGCCGCGCTTGAGAAACAGGCTTTTGGGCCGCACCGCGTAACCGACCAGTTGCTGCTCGAGCTGCCCCGGCAGATCGAGCTCGACACGGCGCGGCCCGCGATCGGCGCGCGGCAGCGCGACATGCAGCCAGCGTGCGGCGAGGCCGAGCGTCCAGCCTTGCAGTAACAGCGAGATGATGACGACGACGAAGGCGACGTCGAAATAAAGGTAGGCCGCCGGCAGGTTCACCAGCAGCGGAATCGACGCCAGGAAGATCGCGACCGCGCCGCGCAGCCCGACCCACGAGATGAACGACCGCTCGCGCCAATTGAAGCGGAACGGCGACAGGCACAAAAACACCGCGACGGGCCGCGCCACCAGCATCAGCACGAAGGCGATGCCGATCGCGGGCCAGATGTTTTCCAGCACGCGCTGCGGTGAGACCAGCAGGCCGAGCAACACGAACATCACGATCTGGGCCAGCCAGGTCGCGGCGTCGAGGAAGGTCACCACGGAATTATGCGCCCGCGTCGGCAGATTGCCGATGATCATCCCCGCGAGATAGACCGCGAGAAATCCCGACGCATGGCCGAGTTGCGCCAGGCCGAAAATCACCAGCGCCGCCGTCGTCACGAAGGGCGCGTGCAGCCCCTGCGGCAGTTCGACGCGATTGAGCGCCAGCACGACGAGACGACCGCCGACGACGCCGATGATGCCGCCGAGAATCGCCTCCTGCGCGAATTCCAGAGCGACATGCGCGAGCGAGCTCTCGCCGATCGACAGGAATTCGACCAGCATCAGCGTGAGAAAGACGGCGAACGGATCGTTGGTGCCGGATTCGACCTCCAGCGTCGCGCCGACGCGCGGCCGCAACCGCAGCCCCTGGGCGTGGACCAGCAGGAAGACGGCGGCGGCGTCCGTCGAGGCGACCACCGCGCCGACCAGCAGCGATTGCGCCCAGTTCAGGTCCAGCGCGTATTTCGCCACCGGCGCGGTGATCAAGGCCGTCACCAGCACGCCAACGGTCGCCAGCATCAACGACGGCGCCAGCACCGTGCGGATCGACTGAAACCGGGTCTTGAGTCCGCCATCGAACAGGATCAGCGCCAGCGCCACCGAGCCCACCAGATAGGTGGTGCGTACGTCATCGAAGCGCAGCCCGCCGGGGCCGGAATCGCCCGCCAGCATGCCGATGAACAGAAACACCAGCAGCAAGGGCGCGCCGAAGCGCAACGCCAGCAGGCTCGACAGGATTCCGGCCATGACCAGAACCGCGCCGAGAAGAATCGCAACGCTGACGGCGTCGAGGGATGTCATTGAACTCCGAAGTCGGGTTGGCGGATACTTGCAATTGCATCCTTATCGTCGCCATAGTTCCACGCCAACTGCTTTCTGCCACCGGCGTCGAACGGTGTGTCATCTTGCGTCAATTGGCCTGGTCAGCGAATCCATAGCGCGTGATCGCGTCCGGTTTGAGACAGCCAGCAACACGCCGTAGCACCGAGAACATCATGGACCTGCGCGACGTTTACGAATTCCTGCTCGCCAGCACCCGCTCGCTCGGTGCGGAAGTCACCTCGCCCTGGTTCTATCTGCAACTCGGCATCATCATCGCCAGCGCCGGCATCGCTTACGGTGCCGGCGCCGCCGTGCGGGCCCGCGTCGATGTCGCGGCCATCGCGATGGGCTGGCCGGCTCCGATTCGCATGCTGCTGCGCGTCATCGTTCGCAGCGCCTCGATCTTCGCCTTCACCCTTCTGGTGATCGCGGCGCGCATCGCGATGCTCAGCATGACATGGCCGAGCCGCAGCTATCTGCTGGCGGTGTCGGCCCGGCTGGCCTTTGCCTGGCTCGCGATCAGCATCGTCACCAGCGTGATCCGCAACGAGTTCCTGGTCCGGCTGGTGTCATTCTCGGCATGGGCGGTGGCGGCGCTCAGCATCCTCGGTCAACTCGATACCACCGTCGAGGCGCTGGATTCGGTCGCGATCGTGCTCGGCGGCCTGCGCCTGACGCCGCTGCTGGTGATCAAGCTGGTGGTGCTGCTCGCCATCGCGCTGTGGATCACCAAGATCGCCAGCAATTTCCTCGAAGGCCGCATCAACCAGTCGCGCGACCTGACGCCATCGATTCAGGTGCTGCTGATCAAGTTGATGCGCCTGGGCCTGATGATCTTCGCCATCACGCTGGTCATGAGCGCGGTCGGCATCAATCTCTCGGCGCTGGCGATCTTCTCCGGTGCCGTCGGCGTCGGTATCGGTTTCGGCTTGCAAAAGATCGTCGCCAATTTCATCAGCGGCGTGATCCTGCTGGCGGACAAATCCGTCAAGCCCGGCGATCTGGTCACCATCGGCGACAGTTCCGGCCGCATCAGCGCGATGAACACGCGCTACATCTCGGTCGCCGCCGGCGACGGCCGCGAGATTCTGATCCCAAACGAAGATCTCGTGACGCAGAAAGTCATCAACTGGACCTATACCGACAAGAACACGCTGGTGAAGGTCAATTTCGGCACCAATTACGACGCCGACCCGCGCCTGGTGTGTCGGCTCGCCATCGAGATCGCCGCCGCCTCGCCGCGCGCGATCAAGCTGAAGCCCGCCAACTGCGTGCTCACCGAGTTCGCGGAAGCCGGCATGAAGTTCTCGCTGACCTTCTGGATCGCCGAGCCCGACGGCATGGACAACGTCAAAAGCGACGTGATGCTCACGATGTGGGACGTGTTCAAGAAAGAAAACATCCGCGTGCCCTATCCGGTGCGCGAGATTCGCATTCGTGGCGGCGCGCTGCCGGTCGAAACCATTGTCGATGTCGCGGCGGAGTGACGTTCAACGTCGTCATTCCGCGGCTCGGACGGCTCTGACCGGCCGAGGACGCGCAAGGGGTGCGCGCGCCCCGGATGACAGACCCGCTCGAAGTTTCCTTGCGCTCGCGGCATAGCCGATTAAATTGGGGTCTTCATATCCCGCCTGACGGTGTCACCGTCATTTACAGATAGACCCTGCCGATGAGCTACGTCGAAGCCTCCGAGACCGGTTTGCGAAAGACCGGCCAGATCAAATTGCACAATGCGGCGGGCTTCGCCGGCATGCGAAAGGCCGGCGCGCTGGTGGCGCGATGCCTCGACGAACTCGCGGCGCTGATCCAGCCCGGCGTGCCGACCTCGAGGATCGACGATTTCGTGCGCGACTTCGCCTTCGGCCACGGCGCCTATCCGGCGACGTTGATGTATCGCGGCTATCGTTATTCGACCTGCACCTCGATCAACCACGTCGTCTGCCACGGCATGCCCGGCGATCGCGGGCTGAAGGAAGGCGACATCGTCAATATCGACGTCACGTTCATCGTCGACGGCTGGTACGGCGACTCGAGCAGGATGTATCCGGTCGGCCCGATCGCACGAAAGGCCGAACGGCTGATCGAGGTCACCTACGAGTCGCTGATGCGCGGCATCGCGGCGGTGAAGCCGGGCGCGACGACCGGCGACATCGGCCACGCCATCCAGAGCTTCGTCGAGCCGCAGCAGATGAGCGTGGTGCGTGATTTCTGCGGTCATGGCCTCGGCCGCCTGTTCCACGACGAGCCGAATATCATTCATATCGGCCGCCCTGGCGAAGGCGTGAAGCTCAAGCCGGGCATGTTTTTCACGATCGAGCCGATGATCAATCTCGGTAAGCCGCATGTGAAGATCCTGTCGGATGGCTGGACCGCCGTGACGCGGGACCGCTCGCTGTCGGCGCAATTCGAGCATTCGGTCGGCGTCACCGCCGATGGCTGCGAGATTTTCACGCTGTCGCCGGGCGGGCTTGAAAAGCCGGGATTTCCGATCGCGCCTTAGATAGCATCGCTCATTCATCCATGATTGAGGTTGCAAAACCCGCTCCACGCGGCATGCTGCGGCGTGTCCGTCACGAGCCCGTCGCCGCATGCCCGCTGACAATCCTGCCTCGCTCGGCCTGAACGAGAGCGCCGCTGTGCCGCATTATCACGGCCATCGCGAGCGGCTGCGTGACCGCTTTCGCAGCGCCGGCGCCGAGGCGCTGAGCGATTACGAATTGCTGGAGATGGTGCTGTTTCGCGCGATGCCGCGTCGCGACGTCAAACCGCTGGCCAAGCAGCTGATCGGCCGGTTCGGCTCGTTCGCCGAGGTCGTGCACGCGCCCGACCAGCGCCTGCGCGAAGTCGCCGGGCTCGGCGAAGCGGCGATCACGGAAATCAAATTGATGGCGGCGGCGGCGAGCCGGGTCGCGAAAGGCCAGCTCAGCCAGCGCAAATTGCTGTCGTCATGGGCCAGCGTGATCGACTATTGCCGCACGGCGATGGCTTTCGCGGACAAGGAGCAGTTTCGCATTCTGTTTCTCGACAAGCGCAACCAGCTGATCGCCGACGAGGTGCAGCAGGTCGGCACCGTCGATCACACGCCGGTCTATCCGCGCGAGGTCATCAAGCGCGCGCTTGAATTATCCGCCACCGCGATCATCATGGTGCACAACCATCCGTCGGGCGACCCGACGCCGTCGTCCGCCGATATCCAGATGACGAAATCGGTCATCGATATCGCAAGCCCGCTCGGCATTTCGGTGCATGACCACATCATCGTCGGCAAGAACGGCCATGCCAGCCTGAAGGGCATGAAGCTGATCTGACGCATCCGTCAGTGCGGGCGCGACGCCTCCTGGCGGACGCGAGCCCGGCATCTCATCGCGCCAGCCCCGGCATGACTTTGTCTCTAAATCGTTTGGTTATACGCGCCGACCTCGGAGTGCCTGCGCAGCACGACGTTCATCGCTTCGAACATGTCGTGCATGCGCTGCTCCGACACTGGGCTCTCGACGACCACCACCAGCTCCGGCTTGTTCGATGACGCGCGCACCAACCCCCACGAGCCGTCCTCGACAGTGACACGGACTCCGTTGACCGTGACCAGGTCGCGGATCGGCTGCCCCGCGACCTTGTCGCCATTGGCCTGCGCGGCTTCGAAATGCTTTACGACCTCCGACACCACGCCATATTTGGTCTCGTCCGCGCAATGCGGCGACATCGTCGGCGACGACCATGTCTTCGGCAGTGCCGCGCGCAGATCGGCCATCGATTTGTCGGGGGCGCGATCGAGCATGTCGCAGATCGCGATCGCCGAGACGAGACCGTCATCATAACCGCGGCCATAGGGGGCGTTGAAGAAGAAATGCCCGGATTTCTCAAACCCGGCGAGAGCCTTCATCTCGTGGGTCCGGCGCTTCATGTAGGAGTGCCCGGTCTTCCAATAGGTCACCTGCGCGCCCTGTCTTTGCAGCACCGGGTCCGTCACGAACAGCCCGGTCGATTTCACATCGACCACGAATTGCGCGTTGGGATGCACCGCCGACATGTCGCGCGCCAACATCACCCCGACCTTGTCGGCGAAGATTTCCTCGCCGGCGTTATCGACCACGCCGCAACGATCGCCGTCGCCGTCGAAACCAAGCCCGACATCGGCCTCGTGTTCGAGCACCGCGTCGCGGATCGCGTGCAGCATTTCCATGTCTTCCGGGTTCGGATTGTACTTCGGAAACGTGTGATCGAGTTCGGTATCGAGCGGGACCACCTCGCAGCCGATCGCCGCCATCACCTGCGGCGCGAACGCGCCGGCCGTGCCGTTGCCGCAAGCGACCACGACTTTCAGCCTGCGTTTCAGCTTCGGGCGTTTGCTCAGATCGGCGATGTAGCGCGCCGGAAAGTTGTCGTGGAACTGGTAGGAACCGCCGGCTTTGTTGTTGAACTCGGCGTTGAGCACGATCTGCTTCAATCGCGTCATCTCGTCCGGCCCGAAGGTCAGCGGGCGGTTCGCGCCCATCTTCACGCCGGTCCAGCCATTGTCGTTATGCGACGCCGTCACCATCGCCACGCAGGGCACATCGAGTTCGAACTGCGCGAAATAAGCCATCGGCGTCATCGCCAACCCAATGTCATGGACCTTGCAGCCCGCCGCCATCAGGCCGGAGATCAGCGCGTATTTGATCGACGACGAATAGCCGCGAAAATCGTGGCCGGTGACGATCTCCTGCTTCTGGCCGAGTTCGGCGATCAGCACGCCGAGGCCCATGCCGAGCGCCTGTATGCCCATCAGGTTGATCTCGGTGCCGAACAGCCAGCGCGCGTCATATTCGCGAAAGCCGGTGGGTTTCACCATCGGCGCGGATTCGTAAGCGAGCGTGTTGGGAACGAGCAGCGGCCGCGGCTTCGGAAACATGGGTGCCTCGCATATCGATGTGCGATGGCAGTCGTAGCGATTACAGCGGCGGGATGAAAGCTCCGAACAGCGACAGGCTTAAGCGCGCTCGCCTTATTATTTGACGGCAGGATCGATCCGAAACCGGACGACCACTGTCCGGATCATGCCTATTGCTCGAGCAGCATCTTGCCACCGGCATATTCGAAGCGTTTCAGCTTCGACAGAAACGACAGGCCGAGCAGGTTTTCCGACAGCGCCTCGTCGGGCAACACCATGGCATCGACGTCACGCACGATCAGGCCACCGACATCCACCATCGGGATCGTCGTGCGCGCGCCCTTGACCGTGCCGTTGGCGGTGGTGACGCGCGCCGTGTAGTCCGCGCGCGACGGACGCACGCCGATCCGGGCCGCGGACGTTTCGTTGAGCGCCAGCATCGATGCGCCGGTGTCGATCATCACGCCGATGCGCTGGCCGTCGATCCGCGCATCGGTTTGGAAATGACCGCGGCCGTCGCGGGGAATGCTGACGCTGCGGATGCCGGCTTGAGCCGGCGCATCCTGCAACGACGCGACCTTGATGGCGGGTCTCGGCGCGGCCGGCGGCGTCGACGACATCTTGTCGGCCATGTTCGCCATCACGGTGCCGCCGCCGACCAGAACCGCCGCGATGATCATCACGCTCCGCATCACGCACTCACTCGACACACGCCCGCTGGCGATCACCACGACCCTTTGCCCGGCATCGCCAAAGAGCAAGCGCCGGCGGGCTTATTGTCGCGAAAAGGGTGACGATGAGGTTAATGCGGCGTGGCGCTTCTCACGTGCCCCTTGGCTTGACGCGGCGCGTCGGCGGCGCCGAGGCCGGATCTTCCGGCCACGGATGGCGCGGATAGCGCCCGCGCAGATCGGAGCGCACGGCGGCATAGGAACCGCGCCAGAAACCCGGCAGATCGCGCGTCACCTGCACCGGGCGATGCGCCGGCGACAATAATTCGAGGACCAGCGGCACGCGGCCCTGCGCCAACGACGGATGCGTCGTCAGCCCGAACAGCTCCTGCAAACGAATCGCGATCGTCGGGCCCTGTTCGGCCGCGTAGTCGATCGCGACCTGGGTGCCGGTCGGAGCCGAGAAATGCGTCGGCGCTTCCCGCTCCAGTCGCGCGCGCGCGTCCCACGTCAGCAGCGCCGTCAGCGCGTCGGACAGCTCGCCGGCGGAGATGTCCTTCAGCGCCGTCTTGTCGGTGAGGATGGGCGCCAGCCATGTCTCGCGGCTGTCCGCCAGCGCGGCATCCGACAAATCGGGCCATTGATCGGGGGCGGCGGCGCGCAGAAACATCACGCGGCCGCGCCATTGCTGAAGCGGCTTCGACCACGGCAGCCGGTCGATGCCGGCCGCGACCAATCCATCGGCGAGGATCGTCGCGGTGTCGCCCGATGGCGTGACCGCGACCGGCGCTTCGGCCAGCGTGATCGCATGCAGGCGCTTGCGGCGGCGGCCACGCAGCGCCATCGCCGTCCGGTCGAACGTGACGTCGTCGCGGGAGTCGATCAACGCCGCAAAGCGCGCTTCGATTTCGCTCTGGGTGATCGGCGCGGCCAGAAGAATGCAGGAATTCGCCGCCGCGCCCGCCAGCTCGGCGACCGCGAGATATGCGGACCCGGTCAGACCCGACGCGGCATCGATGCTCGCACCGCGCCCGTTGGCGAGCACGAAGGAACCGTTGCCGCGATTCTTCGCCACACGGTCGGGAAAGGCCAATGCGAGCAGCGCGCCGGTGGACAGAATGTCGATGACATCACTCCGATCGCGGCGTGCCTCGCCTCGCCCTTGCGGCGAGGGAGAAGCAAGAGCCCAGCGTTGCGCCATCTGCCGCGCGGCGTTGCCGCGCGGCGAGCGATCGCGCCGAAAGCCTTCGAGGCGGCGATCCAGATCGGCTCCGTCGCCGCCGAGGCCCCGCTCGGTCAGCACGGCCGCGATCTCGGCCGCTTCCGCGCCCGAACCGAGACGTCCGGCATCGACGATCATGCGCGCCAGACGCGGCGGCAGCGCCAGCGCGCGCAACTCCCGGCCTTCGTCGGTGATGCGGCCATCGCCATCGAGCGCGCCGAGTTCACGCAGCAGCGCGCGGGCCTCGCTCCAGGCCGGGCCCGGCGGCGGATCGAGAAACGACAGCGCGGCCGGATCAGCGACGCCCCATTGCGCGAGATCGAGCGCCAGCGAGGTCAGATCGGCGCTGAGAATTTCCGGTTGCGTATAGGCCGGCAGCGACGCCGTCTGCGGCGCATCCCACAACCGATAACAGATGCCGGGTTCGGTGCGCCCGGCGCGGCCGCGACGCTGATCGACGGCGGCCCGCGACGCCCGCACGGTTTCCAGCCGTGTCAGCCCGATATCCGGTTCGTAACGCGGCACCCGCGCGACACCGGAATCGACCACGATGCGGACGCCCTCGATGGTGAGCGAGGTTTCCGCGATCGAGGTCGCCAGCACGACCTTGCGACAGCCGTTCGCGGCGGGCTGGATCGCGCGGTCCTGCACGCCGGCATCGAGCGCGCCGAACAGCGGCACGATCTCGATCGACGGATCGCTGACGCGTTCGGCCAGCATCGTCTGGGTGCGACGGATTTCGGCCGCGCCGGGCAGAAACGCCAGCACCGAGCCGGGATCGGCGCGCAGCGCCATTGCGATCGCCTCGGCCATCTGGCGCTCCAGCGGCGCATCGGGCTTGCGGCCGAGATAGCGCGTCTCGACCGGAAAGGCGCGGCCCTGGCTGGCAATGACCGGCGCATCGCCAAGCAACGAGGCCACGCGGGCGCCGTCGATGGTCGCCGACATCACCAGAATCCGCAGGTCTTCGCGGAGGCCCTGCTGCGCGTCGCGCGCGAGCGCGAGGCCGAGATCGGCATCCAGCGAGCGTTCGTGGAATTCATCGAAGATCACGGCGGCGACGCCGGTCAGTTCGGGATCGTCGATCAGCTGCCGCGTGAAGATGCCTTCGGTGACCACCTCGATCCGCGTCTTGCGCGAAATCTTCGAGCCGAAGCGCACGCGGTAACCGACGGTGTCGCCGACCTTTTCGCCCAGCGTCTGCGCCATGCGCTCGGCGCTGGCCCGCGCCGCGATTCGGCGCGGCTCCAGCATGATGATCTTTTGAGTCCCGACCCATGCTTCGTCGAGCAGCGCCAGCGGCACGCGCGTGGTCTTGCCGGCGCCCGGCGGCGCAACCAAGACGGCGGCATTGCCGCGCGCAAGCGTCGCCGCCAGTTCGGCGAGCACGGCATCAATCGGCAAAGCTGTTGTGAAATCGCGCAAGGAGCATCCATGGCTGATGATCGCGGCTTGTAGCGCGACTCGGTTGCGCTTGGCGACAAGGGTTGGCGATGCGGCCGATGCAGGCTACTTCAATCGTCATCGCGGAAGCCGTCCAGCTCGCGTGCCGCAACAACGATCTGGATGGCTTCGCGCCCTTGATTGCCGCCAATGGCGGCCATCACATGGCTCGCGATGCAAGGTCTGAGGCTCGGATTTCAGAGCCGCGAACACACGAGGACGCGCCGGATGACGATCGAATTGCATAGCTGGAACACGCCGAACGGCCGCAAGATTTCCGTCGCGCTTGAGGAGATGGGGCTGCCCTACACGGTGGTGCCGGTCAACATCACCAAGGGCGCGCAAATGCAGCCGGACTTTCTGGCGATCAGCCCGAACAATAAGATCCCCGCGATCGTCGATTCCGACGGGCCTGACGGCACCAAGGTCAGCGTGTTCGAATCCGGCGCGATCCTTTTGTATCTCGGCGAGAAGACCGGACGATTTTTGCCGCCGTCGCTCGCCAAACGCATCCCCGTGCTGGAATGGCTGATGTGGCAGGTCGGCGGGTTCGGCCCGATGCCCGGTCAGGTGCATCATTTCATCGCGCTCGACAACGACACCGACCGCGCCTATGGCCTCAAACGATTTTCCGACGAGACGAAGCGGCTTTACGGCGTGCTCGACCGCCGGCTGGCGCGGCACGACTTCGTCGCCGGCGAATTGTCGGTCGCGGATTTCGCGATCCTCGGCTGGGCCTGGCGGCACGAACGCCACAAAGTGACGCTCGATGATTTTCCGCATGTGAAGCGCTGGTACGAGACGCTGATGGCGCGTCCCGCCGTGCAGCGCGGCTTCAGCGTCAAGCTGGATTAAGCCGCGCGGGCGGTCGGCGGCTGGAGCGATCGCAGCGACGCCGCCGCCGTCAGCGCCGGCTCGGTCATCGACTGCAACATCTGCAGCGTCATGCCCGGCACCATCTCGAGCACGACAAGGCCTGCCGGCGTGACGTCGAGCACCGCAAGATTGGTGTAGATGCGTTTGACGACGCCCGCCGCCGTCAGTGGCAGGCTGCAATGCCTGAGGATGCGCGGCGCGCCTGATTTGCTGGTGTGCTCCATCAGCACACGCACCTCCTTGGCTCCGGCCGCGAGGTCCATCGCGCCGCCGACGCCGGGCGGGAAGGCCGGATCGTCCGTGGTCCAGTTGGCGATGTCGCCGGTCTCGGAAACCTCGAACGCCCCGAGCAGGCTGACATCAAGATGGCCGCCACGAATCATCAGAAAGGCATCGGCGTGATGCACGTAGCAGCCGCCTGTGATCAACGTCGTGTAGTTCTTGCCGGCGTCGATCAGGTTCTCGTCCTGCTCGCCGGGCTTGGGCTTCGGGCCGAGACCGAGGACGCCGTTCTCGCTATGGAAGATGACCTCGCGATCCGCCGGGACATAGCTTGCGGTCAGGGTCGGAATGCCGATCCCGAGATTGACGAAGGCACCTTCCGGCAGATCCTGCGCCGCGCGCCACGCCATCTGTTCGCGCGTCAAAGGCTGATAGCTCGGCATCATGCGTTTGCTCCGACAACGACCACGCGGTCGATAAAGATGCTGGGGGTGGCGACCGCTTCGGGATCGAGCGCGCCGAGCGCGACGATGGAATTGACCTCGACCACGCTGAGGTCGGCGGCCATCGCCATCACCGGATTGAAATTCCGCGCCGATTTCAGATAGGTCAGGTTGCCCCAGCGGTCGGCCTTGTCGGCCTTCAACAGCGCGATGTCGCCTTTCAGCGGCTTCTCGAAGACATGCAGCCGGCCATCGATCTCGCGGGTTTCCTTGCCGTCGGCGAGTTGGGTGCCGGCCGAAACCGGCGAGAAGAACCCGCCCAGGCCCGCCGCCGCGCAACGCATGCGCTCGCTGATCGTGCCCTGCGGCACCAGTTCGAGCTCGAGGCTCTTGCTGCGATAGGCGTTCAGGAACGCGCTGTAATCGCCCGAGCGCGGATAAGAGCAGATCACCTTGCTGACGCGGCCGGAATTGATCAGCCGCGCCAAACCGACATCGCCATTGCCGGCATTGTTGGCGACGATGGTCAGATCGCGCGCGCCCTGATCGTGCAGCGCTTCGAGCAGATGATCGGCGACGCCGACCGCGCCGAACCCGGCCACCAGAACGGTCGCGCCATCCTTCACGCCCGCGACGGCCTCGCCCAATGTCTTGACCCGCTTGTCGATCACTTGCGAACAACTCCCTGATTGCGGCGGCATCAATCCGTCTGAGCCTACGTCGGTTTTATGACAGCGACGCCATGGGCCATCAACCCTGCTGAGCACGAAGCCAGACATGCGCCAGAGATGGGGATTGCGGCAAATTCCGCGCTCACGAAAATCCCGGTTGCAAAGTCTGGAGCCTCAGCTTCTAATTGGACTAATTAAAAAGTAACGGGAGGCTCCTCGTGTCCACCATCAAGATGACAGTCAACGGCAAGTCCGTGTCCGCAGAGGTCGAGGACCGCACCTTGCTGGTTAATCTGCTTCGCGACACCCTCAATCTCACCGGCACCCATGTCGGTTGCGACACCTCGCAATGCGGGGCGTGCATCGTCCATATCGACGGCAAGGCCGTGAAGTCCTGCACGGTTCTGGTCGGGCAGGCCAATGGCGCCAACATCACCACCATCGAAGGCATCGCGCGCGGCGATGAACTGCATCCGATGCAGGCCGCCTTCCGCGACAATCACGGCCTGCAATGCGGTTACTGCACGCCCGGCATGATCATGTCGGCGATCGATATCGTGAATCGCCACCATGGCGACCTCGACGAGCAGACCGTGCGCCACGAACTCGAAGGCAACATCTGCCGCTGCACCGGCTATCACAACATCGTCAAGTCGGTGCTCGACGCCGCCGGCCGCATGAAGGTCGCGCAGGCGGCGGAATAAGCCGGCGCGTTTGGAATCAGCCATCGAGACAACCGCACGACGTCGCTGGACGCGGCGGATTATAACCTCCGGCAGGGAGTCAGGGATATGGGCGTAGAGGGAATCGGCGCGAGCGTCGTTCGCAAGGAAGACAGGCGTTTCATCACCGGCCGCGGCCGTTACGTGGATGACATCAAGGTGCTGGGCATGACCTATGCCCACTTCATCCGCAGCCCGCATGCGCATGCGAAAGTCGTCAGCATCGACGCCACCGCCGCGAAGGCGATGCCCGGCGTGGTCGATGTGCTTACCGGCCAGCAGCTCGTCGACGACAAGATCGGCAATCTGATCTGCGGCTGGTCGGTATCCTCGAAGGACGGCACGCCGATGAAGATGGGCGCCTGGCCGGCGATGGCGCCGGACACCGTGCGCTTCGTCGGACAGGCCGTCGCGGTCGTGATCGCCGAGACCAAGAACCTCGCCAAGGACGCCGCCGAAGCGGTCGTCGTCACCTATGCGGAACTGCCGGCGGTGCCGGACATCAAGGCCGCGATCGCGGCGGGCGCCGCGCAGTTGCATCCGGAAGCGCCGGGCAATGTCGTTTACGATTGGGCGATCGGCGACGAGGCCGCGACCAAGGATGCCTTCGCGAAGGCCGCCAACGTCGTCTCGCTCGAACTGCTGAACAACCGCCTCGTGCCGAACGCGATGGAGCCGCGCGCGGCGCTCGCTGAATATAACGACGCGGAAGAGCACTTCACGCTGCACACCACGTCGCAGAATCCGCATGTCGCGCGGCTGGTGCTGTCGGCGTTCTACAATGTGGCGCAGGAGCACAAGTTGCGCGTCATCGCGCCCGATGTCGGCGGCGGCTTCGGCTCGAAGATCTTCATCTATCCGGAGGAAATGGTGGCGCTCTGGGCGGCCAAGAAAACCCGCCGTCCGGTCAAGTGGGCGAGCGACCGCACCGAGGCGTTCCTGACCGACGCGCATGGCCGCGACCATCTCAGCCACGCCGAGATGGCATTCGACAAGGACAACAGGATCCTTGGGCTGCGGGTGAAAACCCACGCCAATTTCGGCGCCTACATGTCGCTGTTCTCATCGTCGGTGCCGACCTATCTGTACGCGACGCTGTTGTCCGGCCAGTACAACATCCCCGCGATCTACGCCGAGGTGATGGGCGTCTATACCAACACCACGCCGGTCGACGCCTATCGCGGCGCGGGGCGTCCGGAAGCCAGCTATCTGCTCGAACGCCTGATGGAAACCGCCGCGCGCCAGCTCAAGGTCGATCCGGCCGAGTTGCGCCGCACGAACTTCATCACGCAGTTTCCGCACCAGACGCCGGTCATCATGGCCTATGACATCGGCGACTTCGGCGCATCGCTCGACAAGGCGCTGGCGGCGATCGACTATAGCGGCTTCCCCGCCCGCAAGGCCAAGGCCAAGAGCGCCGGCAAACTGCGCGGCATCGGCTTCTCCTGCTACATCGAGGCCTGCGGCATCGCGCCGTCGAAAGCCGTCGGCTCGCTCGGCGCCGGCGTCGGCCTGTGGGAATCCGCCGAGGTCCGCGTCAATCCGGTCGGCACGATCGAGGTGCTGACCGGCTCGCACAGTCACGGCCAGGGCCACGAAACCACCTTCGCGCAATTGGTCGCGGGCCGGCTCGGCATCTCGATCGATCAGGTTCAGATCGTCCACGGCGATACGGACAAGGTTCAGTTCGGCATGGGCACCTACGGCTCGCGCTCGGCCGCCGTCGGGATGTCCGCGATCTTCAAGGCGATGGAAAAGGTCGAGGCCAAGGCGAAGAAGATCGCCGCGCATCTGCTGGAGGCATCGGACGGCGACATCGTCATCGAGAACGGCGAGTTCAAGGTGACGGGCACCGACAAGTCGATCGCGCTGCCGATGGTCGCGCTCGCGGCCTACACCGCGCACAACCTGCCGGACGGCATGGAGCCCGGCCTGAAGGAAGGCGCGTTCTACGATCCGACGAATTTCACCTTCCCTTCCGGCACTTACATCTGCGAGGTCGAGATCGATCCCGGCACCGGCAAGACCGAGATCATCGATTTCGTCGCGACGGACGATTTCGGTCGGCTCATCAATCCGATGATTGTCGAGGGCCAGGTCCATGGCGGTCTCGCGCAGGGCATCGGCCAGGCGCTGCTCGAGGGCGCCTACTACGATGAGAATGGCCAGCTCATCACCGCGTCCTTCATGGATTACGCGATGCCGCGCGCCGACGATCTGCCGTCGTTCAAGCTGTCGCACACGACGACCTTGTGCCCCGGCAATCCGCTCGGCGTGAAGGGCTGCGGCGAGGCCGGCGCGATCGGCTCGTCGCCCGCCGTCATCAACGCCATTACGGATGCGATCGGCCATAACCGGATCGAGATGCCGGCGACGCCGGGCCGGGTCTGGACCGCGATGCAGATGCAGCAGGCGGCGGAGTAGAAGCCAACCGACTCGTCGGGTGGGCTAAGCTAAGCGAGCCCACCGCCTTTCTCATCTTCAGTTGGTGGGGGCAGCGCCAGGGCGCCGTCGCCCACCCTACGGCCACAAGCCAAGGGAGATTCCCATGTACGAGACCATCTATCATCGCCCGACCAGCCTCGCCGACGCCGCGGCTTTGTTCGCCAAAGCCGGCGACGCGACCTATCTCGCCGGCGGCCATACGCTGATCCCGGTCATGAAGCAGCGGCTGGCCGCGCCCTCGGATGTGATCGATCTCGGCCGCATCAAGGATCTGATCGGGATCGAAGTCACCGGCGACGCGCTCATCATCAAGGCGGCGACGACCTATTACGACATCACGCAGAGCGCCGAGGCCAAGCGCGCGATCCCCGCGATCGTGCACCTCACGACGGTGCTCGGCGATCCCGCCGTGCGTTATCGCGGCACGATCGGTGGCTCGCTCGCCAATAACGATCCGGCGGCGGATTATCCGGCCGCCGTGCTGGCGCTCGATGCGACGATCACGACCAATACGCGGGAAATCAAAGCCGCTGACTTCTTTCAGGGCCTGATGTCGACCGCGTTGCAGCCCGGCGAAATCATCACCGCCGTCTCGTTCCCGATTCCGGCCAAGGCGGCCTATTCCAAGATGCGCCATCCGGCGTCACGCTTCGCGCTCACCGCCGTGTTCGTCGCCAAGACTAAATCCGGCGAGGTGCGCGTCGCCGCGACGGGCGCGTCGTCATCCGGCGTGATGCGCGTGCCGGCGATCGAGCAGGCATTGACCGCCAACTGGTCGGCATCGGCGCTCGACGGCATCACGGTTTCGTCCGACGGGCTGATGGAAGACATCCATGGCTCGGCGGCCTATCGCGCCAACCTCATCAAGGTGATGGCGCAGCGCGCGGTCGCGGACGCCGGATAGGTGTCGTGGACTACCGGCAACACGCACCGGCGGCGCCGCGCAATCGCGACCCGATCCTCGACGTGTTGCGCGGCGTGCTGCCGCGCGACGGTCGCGTATTGGAGATCGCCAGCGGCAGCGGCGAACACGTCGTGCATTTCGCGAGGCATCTGCCGGAGCTGACGTTTCAGCCGACCGACCCGAGCCCCGAAGCCATCCGCAGCATCGATGCCTGGATGGCCCATGCGGAGCTGCGCAACGTCGCGCCGCCGCTCCAATTCGATGCGACCGATCCCGACTGGCCGTTCTCGAATCTCGCCGGCATCATCTGCATCAACATGATCCACATCGCGCCGTGGCACGCGACGCAAGGCCTTCTGCATGGCGCGGCAACCAGCCTGGCACCCGGCGCGCCGCTATATCTCTACGGGCCCTATCGACGCGGTGATGTCCCGACCGCCGACAGCAACGAAGCCTTCGACGCCAGCCTGAGAACCCGCAATCCCGAATGGGGCCTGCGCGATCTCGACGCCGTCGCGGCGCTCGCGGCGACGCATGGCTTGTCATCGCCTGAGATCATCGAGATGCCCGCCAACAATCTCAGCGTCGTGTTCCGGCGGGTTCGATAAGTCATTCCGCGCAAGCGCGTCTCGCGCGAGCGCACCCTGCGCGCGCCGACAAGACTCGCCGAAAATCCACCGCGGCGCTGCTACTGTCGCACCAGAATCATCGGGTCGGCGCTGTCGGGCACGCGCCGCCATTGCGCGCTGTCGTCGGCCTCGAACCGCCATGTCTCGCCGGAGGCCGACATCATCAGCAATTCTCCGCGCTCCAGCCGCCACATGACCGGCGCGAAACCCGCGACCGGCTGTTCGCAGCGCGGCTTGACGAACAACTGAAAGTTATCCGGCGTGGCATCGGTGTTGGTCAGCGTCAGCGAACAGATCGCTTTTCCATTGTCACGCGTCACCGACCAGTTGCCGATCATCTGATCCATCGACTTCGACTGCGCGCGCGCCGCCGCGAGATTCTGCAACAGATAGACGCCCTCACCGGCCCGCAGGCCCTCGAAGATACCGGCCTCGACCTCGGTGAAATCGATCACCGATTGCCCGGCGGTGTCCTGCAAGCGCACGATGTCGAGACCCTTCACGCTCCAGGCCGCGATCGCCTTGGTGAACGGCAGCGCCGCGCCGCAGCCCGGCTCCAGGTCGAGCTTGAGCCCGAGCGGCGTCGCGTCGGCCTTCAGCGTCACGACGCAGGTCTTGCTGCGTTCGGTCGTGGACAATTCCCACTGGCCGATCATGTCCGCTTTAAGCCGCGCCGCGTTCTGCGCCATCGCGGGCGTTGCCAAAGCCAGCGCGGCCACGCAGAGCGCAAGGCGGCGCCACATGTCAGCGCCCCTTGACCGGCGTTTCCGGAATCGGCGTCAGAGGTGGCTTGCCGGCGAACCAGTCGATCAGATTGTCGACGATCAACTGATCCATCGCGTTGCGCGTATAGACCGAAGCCGAGCCGATATGCGGCAGCAGGATCACGTTCTGCATGGTCTTGAGTTCATCGGGCACCTTCGGTTCGTCGGCGAACACGTCGAGGCCCGCCGCCAGGATGGCGCCGGATTTCAACGCGGCGATCAGCGCCGGTTCATCGACGACCGACCCGCGTGCCACATTGACGATCACGCCGCGCGGACCCAGCGCCTTGAGAACGTCGGCGTTGATCATCTTCAACGTGGACGCGCCGCCGGGCACGATCACGATCAGCGTATCGACCGCCTTCGCCATCTCGATCAGATCGGGATAGTGCTTGTATTTCACGCCGGCCGCCGGGTTGCGCGAATGATAGACCACCGGCACCAGCGAGGCATCGAGGCGACGGCCGATCGCCTGCCCGATGCGCCCCATGCCGACGATGCCGACCTTGCGGTCGCGCAGCGAGCCGACGCTGAGCGGAAACTTGCCGCCGAGCCACAGCCCCGACCGGACATATTTGTCGGCCTTGACGAATTCCCGCAAGGTCGCGATCAGCAGCCCGAGCGTGGTGTCGGCCACTTCTTCGGTCAGTACGTCCGGGGTGTTGGTGACAACGATGCCGTGCTCGCGGGCGTAGGTCGAATCGACGTGGTCGTAGCCGACGCCGAAGCTCGCCATGATCTCGAGTTTCGGAAAGCGCGATTGCATCGGCGCGCCGGCCGGAATCGAATCGGTAATGGCGACGCCGCGAATCTTGCCGGCGACGCCGGCGTCGAGCGTATCGAGATCGGCAAAGCTCTCGACCTTGTGCAGCACGAACTGATCGGAAAAGCCCTCATCGACGATGCGCTTCGACGGCCCGTAAAGTAGCAGATCAATTTTTTCGGATGAAACAGTGGAAGCCATTACAAATCCTTTCCGAGCGCGCTGTCGTGCCAGCGGCGCAGCGCCAGATACGATGCCAGCGCCAGCAGCGCATAGATGACAATCCCCGCGGCGGAGAGCAACAGCAATGCCGCGAACATGCGGGGAATGTTGAGACGATAGCTTGATTCCGCGATTCTGTAAGCCAGTCCGGAACCGGCCCCAGCCGCGCCGGCGGCGATTTCCGCGACCACCGCGCCGATCAGTGACAAGCCGCCGGCGATCCGAAGGCCACCGAGCATGTAAGGCAGCGCGGCTGGCAGCTTGAGCTGCAGCAAAGTCTGCAACGGCGACGCACCATACAAAGCGAACAGATCGCCGAGCTTGCGGTCGACGGATTTGAGCCCCAGAGCGGTATTCGCCAGCACCGGAAAGAACGCCACGATGAAGGCGCAGGCGACCACGGCGGTCTGCTGGTCGAGATAGATCAGCAGCAGCGGCGCGATCGCGATCACCGGCGTCACCTGCAAGACGATCGCATAGGGCAGCAGCGCGTCTTCGAGCGACTGTGACAGGTTGAAGATCAGCGCCAAGGCGATGCCGCCGAGCGCCGCCGCGACGAAGCCTTCGAGCGCGGTGGTCAGCGTCACCAGCAGCGACGACGCCAGCACCGGCCAGTCCGCGACGAGGGTTCGCGCGACGAGCCCCGGCCCCGGCAGCACGTAAGGCTGGATATCGTTGAGTCGCACGGCCATGTCCCACGCCAGCGTAACGACGCCGAACACGATCACAGGCAGGATGATGCGCTTCGCGCTCATGTGGCCACGCCGTCGCTGGCCGTCGCCAGCGCCTGCGAGACGCGGCGGCACTGCGCGGCATAATCGGCCGAGGTGCGGAACGCGGCATCGCGGTTGGGCGATTGGATCGGGATGTCAGCGCTGACGCGGCCCGGCCGCGGCGTCATCACCACGACGCGCTGCGCGAGGTAGACCGACTCGAACACCGAATGCGTGACGAAAACGATCGTCTTGTTGAGCGTTCGCCACAACGCCAGCAGATCGTCGTTGAGCTTGAAGCGCGTGATCTCGTCGAGCGCGGCGAACGGCTCGTCCAGCAGCAGGATATCGGGATCGGTGACGAGCGCCCGGGCCAGCGACGCCCGCATCCGCATCCCACCGGACAGTTCACGGGGATAAGC
>JAQGJY010000184.1 GCA_028290325.1 Tardiphaga sp. | reverse complement strand
TGATCGGATCGAGAAGCGCCTGGAACTGGTGCACTAAACTGGACGAACCAATTTGAACGAATTTTGGTTCACACCGAAATTGAAAGGATACGGCGCAACACCGAGCACATGGGAAGGATACACACTCGTTGTCGTGTTCATCGCTGTGGTCGTGTGCTGCGTCATCGTGACGATCTGGCAGGAAAAGAGACTTCGGCTTGAAAAAAGCCGATCGATCGTGCCGCGCCCGATGATTGTCGTCGCATTCTCGACGGTCATATTTTTGGTCGTCTGTGCTTGGAAAACCGACGGTTCGTGGGGCTGAAAAGCCGCCGTGCCAGGATTATTGGAAAAACAATGACTGCTCTGCTCGAAGTGAAAAACCTGCAAGTCCGTGTCGAGGACCGTGAGATTCTCCATGGGCTGACGATGACGGTCAATGGCGGCGAGATCCACGCGATCATGGGCCCGAACGGTTCCGGCAAATCGACGCTCAGCCACGTCATCGCCGGCAAGCCCGGTTATGAAGTGACCGGCGGCGAAATCCTGTTCAAGGGCGAAGACCTCCTGGAGATGGCGCCGGACGTGCGCGCCGCCAAGGGCGTCTTTCTCGCGTTTCAGTATCCGGTCGAAATTCCCGGCGTCGCGACCATGACGTTTTTGCGCACCGCATTGAACGCGCAACGCAAGGCGCGCGGCGAGAGCGAATTCTCGACGCCGGATTTCCTGAAGAAGGTGCGCAGTGTCGCGGCATCCTTGAACATTCCCCAGGACATGCTGCGCCGTGGCGTCAATGTCGGATTTTCCGGCGGCGAGAAGAAGCGCAACGAGGTGCTGCAGATGGCGTTGTTCGAGCCGAGCCTGTGCATCCTCGACGAAATGGATTCCGGATTGGACATCGACGCGCTGCGCGTCGCGGCGGACGGCGTCAACGCGCTGCGGACGCCGGATCGCGCGATGGTCGTCATCACCCACTATCAGCGGCTTTTGAACTATATCGTGCCCGACGTCGTTCACGTGATGTCGAAGGGCCGGGTCGTGAAAACCGGTGGCAAGGAACTGGCGCTCGAACTGGAAGCGTCCGGCTATGCCCAGTTCGAAGAAGCAGCCGCTTGAACCATCAAGCCGCGCAAACGGATTTCGAGATGAATGTTGCTTTAGCAAAATCTGAAACAGTCAAGGCCGGCAAGGCTCTGGCGATCGGCGAGACCTTCGCCGAGGCGCGCGCGCGTCTACCTGGCTCGGGCGACGTCGCCGACCGGCGTCAACGCGCCTACGAGACCTTCGAACGGCAGGGTCTGCCGCATCGGCGGCTTGAGGACTGGAAATACACCGATCTGCGCGTGCTGTTGCGCGACGTCGCGCCTTTGTCGCTGTCGCCCGATGACGCCGCGCTGGCTCGGGCCAAGACCGCGCTGGCAAGCCTCGGTATCGCCGATACCCATCGACTCGTCATCGTCGACGGCATTCACGTGTCGGCGTTGTCCGACCCGGAAACGCCCGCCGGCGTGTCGGTGAAGTCGCTGCGCGATATTTTGAACGACGCGAGCGTCGAGGCGCGCGCCGATCTGCTGCTGTCGCGCGTCGATGATCCGATGATCGCGCTGAACGCCGCCTTCACGACCGACGGTTTTGTCGTCGATGTCGCCGCAGCCGCCGCTCCGGACAAGCCGATCCACATCGTTCACATCGCGACGCGTTCGGCGACCTCCGCCTTCACGCGGTCCCTGGTGAAGGTCAACGCGAAAGCCAAGGTCACAATCCTCGAGAGCTTTCTCGGCGCCGACGGCGCCTCGGGCTATCAGGTGCACGACACCGCCGTGCTCTGGGTCGGCGACGACGCCGACGTGCAGCATGTGCGGATTCTCGACGACGCGGCCGATGCCGCGAACATCGCGTCCGCGATCGTGACATTGGGCGCGCGCTGCGTGTTCAACACCTTCAGCATGACGATCGGATCGGGCGTCAGCCGCTATCAGAGTTTCATCACCCTGGCCGGCGAGAATTCGTCGCTCGCGACCAACAGCATTCACCTGCTGCGTCGCCAGCAGCATGGCGATTGCAGCTTTGTCATCGATCACGCGGTGCCCAATTGCATCAGCCGCGAGACCTTTCGCGCGGTGCTGGACGATCGCGCGCGCTCGGTGTTTCAGGGCAAGATCGTGGTCCGCCAGCAAGCACAGAAGACCGATGGCAAGATGATGTCGCGGGCGTTGCTGTTGTCCGATGACGCGGAGATGGACAACAAGCCCGAGCTCGAAATCTTTGCCGACGACGTGCAATGCGGTCATGGCGCGACAATCGGCGCGCTCGATAACAGCCTGCTGTTCTATCTGCGGGCGCGCGGTCTCAACGAGAAGCAGGCGCAGGCGTTGTTGATTCAGGCCTTCGTCGGCGAAGCGATCGAAAGCATCGCCAACGAAGCGTTGCGCGATCTCGTGGTCGCGACCGCGGAGCGTTGGCTCGAGGCGCGCGCATGAACATGCACAGCCAGATCCTGCACGCGGCGGTCAGCGGTGACTCCTACGATGTCGCCCGCGTGCGCGCGGACTTTCCCGCGCTGGCGATGCAGATCTATGGCAAGCCGCTGGTCTATCTCGACAACGCCGCCTCCGCGCAAAAGCCGACGGCGGTGCTCGAGCGGATGACGCAGGCCTATCAGTCCGAATATGCCAACGTGCATCGCGGCCTGCATTATCTCGCCAACGCGGCGACCGAGGCCTATGAAGGCGGCCGCGCCAAGGTGCAACACTTTCTCAATGCCGCGCGCCCCGAAGAGATCGTCTTCACCCGCAACGCCACCGACGCGATCAACACGGTCGCGGCGTCGTGGGGCGGTGAACACATCAAGCCCGGCGACGAGATCGTGCTCTCGATCATGGAGCATCATTCCAACATCGTGCCATGGCATTTTCTGCGCGAGCGGCAGGGCGCGGTCATCAAATGGGCGCCGGTCGATGACGACGGCAACTTTTTGATTGACGAATTCCAGAGACTGCTGACCGACCGCACCAAGATCGTCGCCATCACGCAGATGTCGAACGCGCTCGGCACGCTCGTCCCGGTGAAGGAGGTCGTCAAGCTGGCGCATGCGCGCGGCATTCCGGTCCTCGTCGATGGCAGCCAGGCCGCCGTGCATCTGCCGGTCGACGTGCAGGACATCGATTGCGATTTCTATGTGTTCACCGGCCACAAGCTCTACGGCCCGACCGGCATCGGCGTGCTCTACGCGAAGTACGATCACCTGGTGGCGATGCGGCCTTATGCCGGTGGCGGCGAAATGATCCGCGACGTCGCGCGGGACTGGGTCACCTATGGCGATCCGCCGCATAAATTCGAGGCGGGCACGCCGATGATCGTCGAGGCGATCGGGCTTGGCGCCGCGATCGATTACGTCAATTCGATCGGCAAGGCGCGCATCGCGGCGCATGAGCACGATCTGCTGAGCTATGCGCAGGACCGGTTGCGCGAGATCAATTCACTGCGCATCATCGGCACGGCCGAGGGCAAGGGGCCCGTGATTTCGTTCGAGATGAAAGGCGCGCATCCACACGATATCGCGACCGTGATCGACCGATCGGGGATTGCCGTGCGCGCCGGCACGCATTGCGTGATGCCGCTTCTGGAGCGATTCAACGTGACGGCCACATGCCGGGCGTCGTTCGGCATGTATAATACCCGCGAGGAAGTCGATGTGCTCGCGCAGGCGCTTTTGAAGGCAAGGGACTTGTTCTCATGACGGATACCATTGAAGCGAAGACGTCGCCGAACATGACCACGGAGTCCGCGCTTCCGGCCGAGGAAACCGAACGTCTCGGCACCGAGATCGTCGCGGCGCTGAAGACGGTGTTCGACCCGGAAATTCCGGCGGACATTTATGAGCTTGGTCTGATCTACAAGGTCGATATCAAGGACGACCGCGCCGTGTTCGTGGACATGACGCTGACGACACCGAACTGTCCGGCCGCCGCCGAAATGCCGATGATGGTCGAGAATGCCGTCGCCAGCGTGCCCGGCGTCGGCGTCGTCACCGTGAACATCGTGTGGGAGCCGGCGTGGACGCCGGACCGCATGACCGACGAGGCGCGGCTCGTTCTGAATATGTGGTGACGTGAGCGTAAGGCGATCGTGCGACGGTAGCGTCTTGAATTCACGCGGGGACTGAACACATGACTGACATGAACCAGATCGCGACCATCGTGAAGCCGAAATCGCGTCCGCGCCCGCAGGTGATGCGTCTCACCGATGCGGCGGCGACGCGTATTCTCGAATTGACCCAGCGCGCCGACAGCGAGATCGTCGGTCTTCGCGTCGGGATCAAGAATGGCGGCTGCGCTGGGCAGTCCTACACGGTCGAATACGCGCATGACGTGAAGACGACCGATGAGGTTGTCGAGGACAAAGGGGTCAAGGTGTTGGTCGATCCCAAGGCGGTGCTGTTCCTACTCGGCACCGAGATGGACTACAAGACCGACAGGATGCAGGCCCAGTTTGTGTTCAACAACCCGAACCAGATCAGCGCCTGCGGCTGCGGCGAGTCCGTTCAACTGACGGCGGCCAAGATCGATAGTTGATATCTGCGCGCGATCGATGGATCGCGATTTCCTGATCGAACTCTTCGCCCCGTTCGGAGCGATCGGCATTCGCCGCATGTTTGGCGGGATGAGTCTGTCCGCCGACGGGCTGACCTTCGCGCTGGTGTTGCGCGACGCGATCTATCTCAAAGCCGATCACGACACCATCCCGTCGTTCGAACGGGAAGGCATGGCGCCGTTCTGTTACGAGGCCCGTGGCAGGACGCGCGTCATGACATCCTATTGGCGGATGCCGGAACGGCTTTACGACGATCCCGACGAGACGGCGGATTGGGCGAAGGCGGCGCTGGAGGTCGCGCGACGCGCGGCGGCCAACAGGGTAAAGACGCGCAAGCCGAGGCGCGCGAAAAAGGCTGTGACGAAAACGGTCAGGCGCAACGCCACGACCTGATCGCCAATGGTTGGCTTCGCCAAAAGCTGCATTTGCGCCGAAATCAGCGCGAGTCGTAAACAACCAACTCGAACCAGCGGCGCGGCGCTCACGCCACCTTTATCGCGGAATCGACGACATATTCGGGATCGGTCTCGCAGATGACGCGGTTGCGGCCGTTGCGCTTGGCGGCATAGAGGCAGGAATCGGCGCGCTCGATAAACGCGTACATGTCGTCGTCGGCATGCAACGACGCGGCGCCGATCGAGATCGTCACGCGGCCGAGAATCTCGCCGGTCGACTTCTTTTTCAACTCGCGCGACATCACGGCGCGACGGATATGGTCCGCGACCATGGTCGCCTGCTGCAGCGTCGTGTTCGGCAGCACCACGGCGAATTCCTCGCCGCCGTAGCGCGCGATGGTGTCCTGCCCCTTCATCGTCTGCCGCAACGACATGCCGACCAGGCGCAACACCTGATCGCCGGTGAGGTGGCCATAATTGTCGTTGAAGGACTTGAAGTGGTCGATATCGAGCATCAGCAGCGAGAGGACCTCGCCGGTTGCTTTCGAATGCGTGATCGCGCCGTCGAGCGCGCGATCGAACAGCTTGCGGTTGGACAGGCCGGTCAGCGGATCGGTCAGGCTCTCGGCGCGGATGGTTTCGAGGTTCTGTTGAAGGCCGTTGATCTCCTTGCGCGACGTGGACAGCCGGTCCTCAAGACTCTTGTTGGCCTGCTGCATGCTCTGCGTCGACTTCGCCAGCATCTCGACGACGGATTTCAGCTTGTCGCGATCGGATACGTCCGACAGATCGTTGCTGGCGCCTTGCAGGCTGTCGCCGAACGTGGCGGCAAGACGGAGGGCTTCGGAGATCACGTTGGTGACGTCATCGATCTCGCCGATCACGCGGGCGCCGACGGCGTCGATGCGATCCGTGTTCCGAACCTGCGAGAGATAGGTATCGTAGATCAGGTCGAAATCGCTGTCGGTGAGCTTGCCGCTTCGCGCCAGCGTTTCATTGATGATCTTGTTCAGCGCCGCGTTATAGCCGGCGGCGTAAACGTACCAGACTTCGTAATTGCGCGGGATGGCGGTCTGACCAAGAGTCCGGATTTGACTGATTGCCGTCTCGGCGAACGACAAAGTGCGCTCGTGCTCGTCCCGCATGCTCGTCACCATATCCAAATCGATGTCGGCACCGTTGCCGCAGTCAGCGCAAAAAATACAATATGGCGCGATCGTATGGAAGGATGATGAATGGCAGGTAAAGGCAGATCACGGCTGCATTTCAGCAGCCGTGCTTCTTATCGGTGATATTTTAGAAATCAGACGCGGGCGCGGACCGGGCGCAGCAGAAATGCCGGGAGATGCGAGTGATCCGCCGGTTCTGAGTCGCGCTCGCGCGACGGTCGGGGCGCAGCCGCGCGCCCGATCGACGGCGGTTGCGCGGCCGCCGCGGGGGCCGCGCGTTCGCGCGACGGTGCGCCCTCACGTTGCGGCTGCGGCGCACGGCTACGTTGAGCTGCGGGTGCGGGCGCGGGTGGCGACTCGGCGGTCACGACGGGCGCCACGAACGGTGTGGTCGAAGCGGACGGTTCGCGCAGTTCATGGCCGGGCGGCGGACCACGACCGTTGCGGCCACGACCGCTTTCGCGGCGCGGCTTGCCGCCGTCGCGACCTTCGCGGCCGCGTGACGAACTTTCCCGACGCGGTCTTTCGCCGTCGGCGGACTCTTCGGGAACCGCGTAAGACGATTCGGCCTTCGGGATCGGCTGGCCGATCAGCTTTTCGATCGCCAGGATCGACTTGCCGTCGGACGGGCCGACCAGCGAGATCGCGGTGCCGAGGCGGCCGGCGCGGCCGGTGCGGCCGATGCGGTGGACATAATCGTCGGGATGATGCGGCACGTCGAAATTGATGACGTGGCTGACTTCGGGAATGTCGAGGCCGCGCGCGGCGACGTCGGAGGCCACGAGCAGCGGCAGCTCGCCTCGGCGGAATTGGTCGAGCGCGGCGGTGCGGGCGGATTGCTCCATGTCGCCATGCAGGCAGGCGACACTAAAGCCATGCTTCTGGAGCGATTTATGGAGAACCGCGACTTCGCGCTTGCGATTGCAGAAGATGATCGCGTTCTTGAGATCGACGGCGTCGCGCAGCAGCGCGCGCAGAGTCTCGCGCTTGTCGTGCGGCTCGCGCCCGGTCGGAACCTGGCTTTGCGTCACGGTGACGGCGGTCGAGGCCGGCTTCGAGACTTCGATACGTTCCGGATTGTGCAGGAAGGTATCGGTGATGCGACGGATCTCGGTCGGCATGGTGGCGGTGAAAAACAGCGTCTGGCGCGTGAACGGAACCAGCTTGCAGATGCGCTCGATGTCCGGAATGAAGCCCATGTCCAGCATGCGGTCGGCTTCGTCGATCACCAGCAATTCGACGCCGGTCATCAGCAATCCGCCACGCTCGGTATGGTCCAGCAAGCGGCCCGGTGTCGCGATCAGCACATCCACGCCGCGCGTGAGTTTCAGGTCCTGGTCACCGAAGGAGACGCCGCCGATCAGCAGGGCGACGTTGAGTTTCTGGCCGACGCCGTATTTATCGAACTGTTCCTTCACCTGCGCGGCGAGTTCGCGCGTCGGCTCCAGGATCAGCGTGCGCGGCATCCGGGCGCGGGCGCGGCCCTTTTCGAGCAGCGTCAGCATCGGCAGCACAAAAGCCGCCGTCTTGCCGGTGCCTGTCTGGGCTATGCCGAGAACGTCTCGCCGGGCGAGAACGTGGGGAATGGCCTGCGCCTGAATGGGTGTCGGGATGGTGTAACCGGTGGCCGCGACGGCGGCGAGCACCTTGTCGGACAGGCCGAGATTGGAAAAGGACATTGAGCCTCTGGTATGGGGGGCGCGATCGTTCCGAAAACCGGAAAACCACTTTTCGAGATCATGCCCTGATCTAAACCGCCGTCTGATTTTCGGGAAAGACTGTCGCGCTCAACCCCGGAACGGCACGCAAATATGCACGGGACAGATTTGCACGGAGATCGTCACTACGCTGACAGGCGGCTTGGTCGAGAATTGGTTTCGATACCGGGCCGCTTCAGGCGGAACATAGGCGGGATGGGCTAAAAGTCAATGGATCGGTGGTGATAATCACTGAAAACCTTCACGTTTTCGAGGTCAAGGTTAGCATCCGCGCTCGCGCCGTTCGGCCTGATGCCCTATTGATTCAGCAGCGGACGCGCGACATCCTGTCCGAAAAGGCTTTGCAATGACGCGACCCGTTGTCGGCGTGATCGGAAATACGCTGCTCGTCGAAAATCGTTACGCCGTGCAGATGGTCGGCGAGCGCAATCTGCGCGCTGTGACCGACGTCGCCGGGGCGTTGCCCCTGATGTTCGGCGCGATGCCGGATGTCACCGAGATCGGCGCGCTGCTCGATGTCGTCGATGGCGTGTTGCTGACCGGCGCCCGCGCCAACGTGCATCCGACCCGATTCGGGCTTGAGGCGGATCTGCGCTACGAGCCCTATGACGACGCGCGCGATACGTTGGCGCTTGAACTGGCGCAGGTCTGCGTCGCGCGCGGTATTCCGGTCTTCGGCATCTGCCGGGGTTTGCAGGAAATGAATGTCGCGTTCGGCGGCTCGCTGCATCCCGAAATCCGTGAGTTGCCGGGGCGCATGAACCATCGCATGCCCCGGCTCGACAATGGTGAAATCCATCCCGATCCGGCGATCGTGTTCGCCGACCGGCACGACGTGCATCTGACGCGCGGCGGCGCCTTCGCGCGATTGCTCGGTCGCGAGACCATCCGCGTCAACTCGCTGCACGGGCAGGGCATTCTCGATCCCGGCGACCGCGTCGTGATCGAGGGCGTGGCGGAAGACGGCACGATCGAGGCGATCCGGATCGCCGACGCGCCGGGCTTCGCGCTCGGCGTGCAATGGCATGCGGAATACGATCCGCAAATCAACCCGATCAACCGGGCTTTGTTTGAAGCGTTCGGCGCGGCGCTGCTGATGCGTCGGCGCGCGATCAAAACCTGAGCGCTGGCCGCACGACGGGAGGGTTCATGATGCCTGGTGCGGAACCGCTCACGGCGCTGATCGGGGTGTCATGGTCGCGAACTTGACCCACCGCGGCGGCGGCGTGCCCGAAATCATGGGTCTTCGCCGATGAGCGGCGAGCCCGGGCGCACACGCACGACGCGCTGCTGCATCGTCGGCGGCGGACCGGCCGGCATGATGCTTGGTTATCTGCTGGGGCGTGCCGGCATCGCGACATTGCTGCTGGAGAAGCACGCGGATTTCCTGCGCGATTTTCGCGGTGACACCGTGCATCCCTCGACGATGCAGATCATGCGGGACCTCGGGCTGCTCGACGAATTTCTCAAACGCCCGCACC
>JAQGJY010000178.1 GCA_028290325.1 Tardiphaga sp. | reverse complement strand
TCTCAAGCGCGGTCTGGTGACGATGTGCGCCGCCGGCGGCATGGCGCCGGCGATCATCATCGAGCGCATGTAAACCAGCCGATCTCCGCGCGAGCGGATGATGTAAAACGAAACGCCCGGCGCGCGCCGGGCGTTTTGCGTTGTGGCATGGCGACATCGCGATTCCGCGCGCGCCGACGTCATCCCGCGACAGCCGGGAACCAGTCCGCCGATCATGCGCGTTCGAAGCACATCACGATGCTGGCGGGATACGGGCCTGCAGCTTCGCGGAGGGTGACGGCCGATGACGGGGATGACGGGAGATGACGAAGCGTGCGTGCGACGTCGCGGGCGTGGTGATCAAGCGGATCACAAACGCAGTTGGCCTTAGCGCAACGCCGCCGTGCGGGTCACGAAGGACAGTGTCGTCAGCCGGGTGACGGCCGCGCCCGAGAAGCTGTCGGTCGCCATGCCGAGCATCGGGTCTTCGCCGAAGGTCATGGCGATCGCCGTCTGCGGCTTGACGAAATGCGCGCGGACCACGGTCATGTCGGGCTCGCCCATGAAGCTCGCGGTCATCGCCGTCGAGGCGCTGGGCGCGAGGATCATCACGCGCATCCAGACGTCGTTGTCGCGCTGGGCGGTCGCGGCGAGTCGGGTGGCGATGGCGACGCCGGGGTAACCGCGAAGGCCCTTGGCGACGACGGTGGTGATCGAGTTGACGGCCATCGGATTGCGCGCGGGGGATGCGGGGCGGGCGCCGCGCGGCATCGGGGCGCTGGCGGTGACGACCGATCGGTCTGGCTTACGTTCAATGGTCGAGCTTGCGGCGGGCGGCGCATAAGCGAGCGCCTGGAAACTCGCATCGATGCTCGACGTGCTCTGCGGATCGTTGGCGGCCAGCGCGTTGGCGAGAGCTTGGCGGGCACTGATCGAGGCGACCTGTGCCGGCGTCGCCTGCCTCGGCGCGGGCAGGGCGTCCCAGAAGCCGCGGGCGTTGATGATGTCGGCGGGAGTCTGAAGCCCGGTCTGCGATTTGCCGTCCGAAGAAGCGGTCGAAGCGCCGATCGGCATCGGCGGACGCGGCGGCGCGTTGGCGTCGATCGCGGGCTGCAAGGCGGCTGACGAAAGCGCCGCGTCGTCGGCGGAGGCGACCTGATAGCTGGCAATGCGGCCCGGCTTGGCGCGCGGTATCGGAACCTGAGCGCTGGTCGCGGGCGCGGCGGTGGCCATCACGCTGACGGGAATCGCGGGCGTCGAGCTTGCGCCTTCCTCGTCGTCGGTCTCGGAGGCGGAGCGGCCGCCCTTGAACAGCGACGTGAACAGGCTCGGCTTGCTGCGGGCGGAGGCGTCGTCGCCGCCGCTGCCGCGTTTCTCGATGTCGGCCATCGCCAGTTGATAGCCGGACAGCGGCTGACCATTCGAGGGCACGTGCACCGTGCGCCCGTTCGGGAAGACGCGGGCGAGCTGGTCGTGGCTCAGCCGTGGCCAGTGCCGGATGCTGCCGGTGTCGAGATGCACGAAAGGTGAGCCGGAGGTCGGGTAGAAGCCGACGCCGCCGCGTTGCTGGCGAAGCCCGGCATTCCGGACCAGCTCGAGCGACACGCCGGGAATGTAGAAATCCATCGCATGGCCGAGCATGTGCTGGCTGGCGCGCGCCACGCCGGAGGAGCGGCGGCGCAACATGGCGTTGGTGGCGGGCGAGCGGTAGGCGGAGATGATGTTGATCGGCTGCTTGCCGTCCACGTCGCGGTAGACCTCCCAGAGGATGTCGAACAGCCGACGATCCATGGTGGTCTTGTCCTGGCTGCGCCAGTCGCGAAGGAAGTGATTGATCTGCTTCAGCGCATCTTCGTCGTAGCGGCCATTGCGCTTGAAGGTGACGGTGAGGTCTTCGCCGGAATGGGTGTGGTGAAACGAGAGGGTGCGGGTTTCGGCTGTCGCCGTGGCGTTATGGACCGAACCGGCCCCGGACATCAGCAGCACGGAGGTCAGGCTCAGCCCCAACCCTGCGCGTGACGCCATCAGCAGCCGGAGACTGCGCGCGAAACCAGCCAGCACTTATGAATACCCCAAGATCATGCGACGAGATCATTCAACCGAGCGCCGGACCAACCGCCTCAAGCTTCCCCAGAGGCGGCAGACCGACATGATGAAGGCAGACTTAAACCAAGACGGTTAATCGAGGTTTACGCGGCATCCCCTATTCCAAGCGTTTAACCTAAACCCTTGACTGTGGCAAAATCGAGCCCGCTGCCGAAATCCAGGTGGAGGATGGTTAATGAATCGTTCGCAGCATGAAAAAGGCCCCGCCGAACCGGCGAGGCCTTTGATGATGTTGATGTTTATCGCGGCTCAGCGGGTGTAGAGCCGGCGCCGCCGATCCTGCTGCAGCTGCGGCGGGGGCGTCGGCGAACCGAACAGCCGCTCGAAGAAGGACGGCCCGTTGCTGGCGTAACGCTGACCATCAGGGCCGAACGCGGCCTGCGGCACGTCGCCCTTGGGCCGGGTGTAGCTCGGCTGCGAATGCGACACGACCGTTTCCAGGTCCTTGCCCTTGGCGTTACGCAGCACCGCGAGCATCTGGGCGTCGCGGCCGTAGACGTCCTTGCGCATTTGCAGCTTGCCGGAATCGTCCACGAAGGCGGTCTGGTAGGTGATGTTGACCGGAATGGCGGTCGGGAAGTTGATGTTGACCTCGCCCTTGCCGAACATGCCACGCACCCGATCGGCGCTGTAACGCTCGTTCGGCAACGCGATGTTCAGCAGTGTCGCGGCGTACTGATCCGGGTTCTGCACGCGCATGCAGCCATGCGAGAAGGCGCGCTCCTCCTTGGCGAACAGATGCTTGTCCGGGGTGTCGTGTTGATAGACCAGGAATTTGTTCGGGAAGTTGAAACGGATGCGGCCGAGCGCGTTGGCTTCGCCGGGCGGCTGCGAGATCCGGATCGAGCCGTCGCGGGCCCGCTCCATCTTCAGGCCCATGCGCTGAAGCACCGTCGGATCCTGCTGCAAGGCCGGCAGATACTCGTTGTAGATGATCGACGGCGGCACGTTCCAGGTCGGGTTGACCGTGATGTACTTCATCGTCTCGGTAAGCAACGGCGTGGCGTGATTGCCGACCTTGCCGACGACCACGCGCGTGGTCCAGACTTGCTGGTCGTTATGCATGACCTTGAGCGTGTAGTCGGGACTGTTCAGCATCACATAGGCGTTGACGAGCTCGGCTGCGCCGAGCTGGCGCGTCAACCAGCGCCAGCGCTCCCTGTTGTAGATCATCGTGTCGATCTGGCGATCGCGCTTCGGCGAGTTCAGCGCGCGCACGGTGGCGTCGTCGAGCACGCCGGTGACCTTGATGTCGGCGCTCGCCTGATATTTGCGGACGGCAGCGGCGACTTCGGCGTCGTAGCGGGTGCTGGAGCCATCGGCGAGGCCGAGCTTGGCGCGCAGCAGCGGCACGCGCGCGTCATCGACGACGGTCTCGCCTTTTTTCGTCTTGATGTATTTCAGCGCCGGGCCGGAGGCGATCTGCGCGATCGGACCTTCGCCCTCGCCACGCAGTTCGGCGAGTTTCGCCCTCAGGTCGCGATAGCCCTTATGCGGCGGATTGTAGGAGGCCAGGGCAGCGGAAGCATCTTTTGCGCCCGACACGTTCGCCAGCACTTCGGCCGGATCGGTCGGATGCTCGGGATAGAGAATGTCGCCGGATACCTGCGACCAGTGCATCCGGCCGCTCTGGGCCTGACGGGCATAATCGAGCATCGAGGCGGTCAGCTTGAGCTCGGCGTCGGCCAGCGCATCCGGCGAGGTCGCGGCGGCGAAATCGGGCGTCGGGTAGTCGGCGGCGTTCAGGCCTTCGGTCGTTGCGGCACCGAGGCGCGCGACCACAGCCTTGGCGCGGGCGGTCACGGCGCCGGACTGCGTCCAGAGCGGCGCGTAATCGCGGGCGGCGTAGAACTTCTCGACGGCGGCGCGTTCGCCCTTGCGGTCGAAATGGCGCGCGGTCTTGGCCGACAACATGTCGCGCAGGCGTTCGGCGACCGGCTGGTCGGCGGCGGCAACGGTGGTCGTGGCCTGCGTCGGCGCGGTCGCCGTCGCGGCCGGAGCGGCGGCGGGGGCGATGACGGCGGCGGGGGCCGTCGCGGTTTCGTTGGTCTTGGTCTCGTTGGTCTTGGTTTCGTTGGTGTTCTGCTCGACCGGCTTGGCGTCAACGGGGGCGGTCGCGATCTCGGCCGGCTTGGATTCAGCGGCCTTGGCTTCGGTCGGCTTCACCGCGGCAACCGGCGGCACCGCGCCGGTGGTCTCGATCTTGAAATCGCTGGCGGTGGGCGGCGGCACATTGGCCTGCTCCGGCATCGGCACGGCGGCATCGATGGCAAGGTCGGCGGCGCTGGAGCGGGGCGCGTCGGTCGGGGATTGGGCGAACGCGGCGGACGCCGAAACCGTCAAGAAAGTGGCGGCAACCGCCATCAGAACGCGGTCGAAGCCAGTCCGGCGGTTCGAATCATGTCGCATCTCGCACCCCTTGGGTGAAGCTATCCCGGCATTGGGACAGGTTCGGTTTAATTCGTCACAGCTTCGGCAACCGCGACATCGACGATCATCAGGAACGTCAGCAAGGCAATCAGCGCGCAATGGAAGCCGACGATGGCGGCAGCGCGACGATTTCAAGGCAGACGGTACGCATGAACACTATACGCACACGATTCCAGCGCCTAGCGCCGCGCATCGCACCTCACGACAAACTGACCGCAACATTGCTTGTTTGCAACGCGGGCGATGGCGTGGCGGGTGCTTTTCCTGGGTGTGTCACCGCACCGCCACGGTTCAATGTTCCGGTGACGTCGTGAGCGCAGGCTCGGCGTCGAGCACCGCGATTTCGTCGAGCTTGCGATACAACGTCGAGCGGCCGATCTTCAGCCGGCGCGCCACTTCTGACATTTGGCCGCGATAATGCGCCACCGCGAAGCGGATGATATCGGCCTCGATCTCGGCGAGTGGCCGCATCTCGCCATCGTCCTTCAGCATCGCGAGATGACCGGCCGCTTGCGGCGCGATCGGGAAATCATGTCCGGTGACCAGCGGCGGCGGCTCGACGGTCTGCATCACGAGCGGTTCGGCGCTGTCGCTATCGGATCCTAGCGTGGCGGCGGTGGCTTGCAGGAAATCCGCCAGCGTCAGTTGATGGCCTTCGCTCATGACGACGGCGCGATAGACGGCATTTTCCAGCTGCCTGATGTTGCCGGCCCATTCGACGCGCGACAGATGTGCCATCGCCTCGCCGGAAATGCCGGTGATGGCGCGGTTCTCCTCGGCGACGAAGCGCGCCAGGAAATGCCGCAGCAGGTGCGGGATATCCTCGCGGCGGGCGCGCAACGGCGGCAGCGTCAGCGGCAGCACATGCAGGCGGTAAAACAGGTCTTCGCGGAAGTGGCCGGATTTGACGCGGTCCAGCAGCTTGCGGTTGGTCGCGGAGATGATGCGGACGTCGACCTTGATCGGACGTTTGCCGCCGACCGCTTCGACCGAGCCTTCCTGCAAGGCGCGCAGCAATTTCACCTGCGCGGCGAGCGGCAGTTCGCTGACCTCGTCGAGAAACAGCGTGCCGCCATGGGCCTCGACGAATTTGCCGGTGTGCCGCTCGGTCGCGCCGGTGAACGAGCCTTTCTCGTGACCGAACAGAATCGACTCGACGAGGTTGTCGGGAATGGCGCCGCAGTTCACGGCGACGAAGGGCTTCGCGCTGCGTTCGCCGGAGCCATGGATGGCGCGCGCGATCAATTCCTTGCCGACGCCGGATTCGCCCTCGATCAACACGGGAATGGTCGAGCCCGCCGCCTTGCGCGCGATATGGAGGACCGGATCCATCGCCGCGCTGCGGGTGATGATGTCCTTGAATGTCAGCCTGCCTTCGCGGCTATGGCGGATGCGCTGCAACTCGCCTTTCAGCGCGCTGGCGTTCAGGGCGTTTCGCAACGACACCTGAAGCCGTTCGACCCCGACCGGCTTGACGACGAAATCGTGCGCCCCCGCGCGCATCGCCTGCACGACATTGTCGATTCCGCCATGCGCGGTCTGCACGATGACGGGAATGTTCAGGCCGGCCTCGCGCAGCTTGCTGAGGACGCCCATGCCGTCGAGACCGGGCATCACCAGGTCGAGGACGATGGCGTCGATCGCCTGTGCGTCCGGGCCGGTGAGAAGCGCCAGCGCCGCGTCGCCGCTCTCGGCGACCACGGCGTC
>JAQGJY010000175.1 GCA_028290325.1 Tardiphaga sp. | reverse complement strand
GGGAACATCTGCGTGCCGAAGTCGAGCACGATATGGTGCACGTCGCTTTCCACCTCGGCTGCCGTCAGGCGGTAGTTGCCGGCAACCGTGGCCGTCACCGGTTTTTTGATCGAATACAGGTTCACATACGGATGCGCGGCCGACCAGGGTGGCGTGGATGACGAAGTCGTCGCCGCACCGTTGACCTGGACTTCATCATCCGGCCCGGCAGGCGCCGGCATGCCGGACTCGTCGAGCGCATCTTGCTCCAGCATTTCCGGCGCGATTTCCTGCAGCGGCGGCAGTTCGTCCCAGGTCAGCTGTTCGGCAATCGAGTAGGCCGCCGTCTTGGGCACCGGATGCCAGTGGTCGATCGAGCCGGTCGGGCAAGGCGAGATGCAGTTGCCGCAGGCATTGCAGATCGCCGCATCGACGACGTAATTACGGTCGTCATGCGTGATCGCATCGACCGGACAGGTCTCTTCGCAGGTATTGCAGCGGATGCAGATCTCGGGATCGATCAGGTGCTGCTTGAGCGGTGCGACGTGGGCGTTCATGTTAAGTCATCCAAGAAAACGAATCTTGTCGTCAGTGGGCAGGACCGCATCTTCGCGCCCGACGAGCCGGTGATCCATCTGATCCATCTGTCTTGGAAAACATCTTTCCAAGACTGATCGAGGGCCGGGTCGAGCCCGGCCAAATGGCTGACGCTGCATCAAGCCGCGATCTTCACATACTCGAAATCGCCCGGCTTGTTGTCGATGCCGACTTTGGGCGCGGCGATCCAGTTGGCGTAGTGGCCGGGTTCGCTCACCGGCGTCATCAGCGAGGCGATGAAGTCGCCGTCCTCGTGCGACGGCAGATAATCGGTCTTCACCTTCGCCCAGTCGGCGTCGGACAGGATGATGCCCTTCGGCGTCGCATGGACGTTCTTGAATTCGCCGATCTGGCGATGGAACGCGGTATGCGGCAACTCGAAGCGGAAATTCACACCGGCCTTCTCGATGATCTTGTTCCAGCGCTCGACGCCCTTGGCGCAATCCAGCGTGTAGTCGTCGCGCAGCCGCATGTTGAGCGCGGTCAGCGCCGGCTCATCGACGAGTTTGATTTCACCATCGACCAGTTTCAGCACCTGATAGATGTCGTTGGTCAGGCGATGATCGTCGTTGATCCTGGTTTCCTGGAAACGACCCTTGAGGCCCGAATTGTAGAAGTTCGCGGCGTTGGTCGAGACCTCCGAACCGAACAGATCCAGCGACAACGAGTAATGCAGGTTGATCTTCTTCTGCATCGTCGGCAGATCGATGACGCCGAGCGCGCGGATCCGCTCAATCGCATTCGGATCGTCGATACCCGCCGTCTTCATCGCCTCGCAGGTGCGCTGAAGCACGCGGCCGACCCCGGTCTCGCCGACGAACATGTGATGCGCTTCTTCGGTGAGCATGAAACGGCAGGTGCGCGACAACGGATCGAAGCCGGATTGTGCCAGACTTTCAAGTTGCATCTTGCCGTCGCGATCGGTGAAGAAGGTGAACATGAAGAACGACAGCCAGTCGGGCGTCGCTTCATTGAACGCGCCCAGCATGCGCGGCGCATCCTCGTCACCGGAGCGACGACGCAGCAGATCGTCGGCCTCCTCGCGGCCATCGCGACCGAAATATTTCTGCAGCAGATAGACCATCGCCCAAAGATGGCGGCCTTCCTCGACATTGACCTGAAACAGATTGCGAAGATCATATAATGACGGCGCGGTCTTGCCGAGATGACGCTGCTGTTCGACCGAGGCCGGCTCGGTGTCACCCTGGATCACGACCAGGCGACGCAGCATCGCGCGATACTCGCCGGGCACTTCCTGCCACGCGGCTTCACCCATGTGCTGGCCGAAATTGACCTTGCGCTCGGTATCCTGCGGCGCGAGCAACACGCCCCAGCGATAATCCGGCATCCGCACGTAATCGAATTTCGCCCAACCCTTCGGATCGACGCTGATCGCGGTGCGCAGATAGACCAGCGAATCCTGAAAACCTTCCGGCCCCATGTCGTTCCACCACGACAGATAGCCGGGGTGCCAGCCTTCCAACGCCTTGAGCACCTGGCGGTCTTCGCTGAGATTCACGTTGTTCGGAATCTTGGTCGAGTAGTCGACGTTCATGATGTTCATGGTGGGCTCCTGTGAGGGGCTCGTCCCGGAAAAGATGCAGCGCGAAGCGATGCATCGCGGAATCGGGACGAGATCAAACTCTTGTCATATCGAACTCGGCCTTCACGCCCGAGCCGTAGCGGCGCAACGCGCCGGTCTCGCCGACGGCGTTGGGCCGCTGGAAGATCCAGTTCTGCCACGCCGTGAGACGCGAGAAGATTTTCGATTCCATCGTCTCCGGCCCGACGAACCGCAAGTTCGCTTCCATGCCGGTCAGCGAGTCCGGCGAGAACGACGTGCGCTCCTCCATGAAGACGCGGACCTCGTCATCCCAGTCGATGTCGTCGAGCGCGAACGTAACCAGGCCGAGTTGGTCGGCGGCTTCGGCGTCGAGCGCCTCGCCGATGCGCGCCCGCGCGGTCTGCACGTCGGACGGCTCGGCCTGAAAACGCGACTCCAGCCGGGTGAGGCCATGGCTCATCGGATAAGGTCCGAAATTCATCGCCGACAAGATGATGGCGGGCGGCGGGCGGTTGTCGCCCTGCCGC
>JAQGJY010000157.1 GCA_028290325.1 Tardiphaga sp. | reverse complement strand
TCCTCGATGCGGATGATGTCATCCTCGCCGAGATAGCTGCCGGTCTGGACCTCGATCAGCTCAAGCTGGATCTTGCCGGGATTTTCCAGCCGGTGGGTCGCGCCAATCGGAATGTAGATCGATTCGTTTTCGTGGACGATCTTGACCAGATCGTCGACCGTAACCCGCGCCGCGCCACGCACCACGATCCAGTGCTCCGAGCGATGGTGATGCTTTTGCAGCGACAACCGCCCGCCGGCCTTGACCACGATGCGCTTGACCTGATGCCGCTCGGCGATATCGAGCGACTGATACGACCCCCACGGCCGATGCACGCGGATGTGGTCGTTGGTGACTTCCGGAGCCACGATCCTCAGCTTCGCGACCAGCCGCTTCAAGCCGCCGGCATCCTGCTGCCGCGACACCAGCACCGCGTCCTGCGTCGCCACCACGACGAGATCATCGACGCCTTCGAGCGCGACCAGCGCCCGGTCGGTGGCGACATTGCAGTTATGGGCGTTCTCGAACACCGCGCGACCCTGCGCGGCGTTGCCATCGGCATCCTTGTCCGACAGATCCCACACCGCATGCCACGAGCCGACATCCGACCAGCCGCAATCGACCGGCACCACCGCCGCCAGCGTCGTCTTTTCCATCACCGCGTAATCGATCGAGATCGCGGCCGCGGCTTCGAAGCTCTCCGCGTCGAGCGTGACGAAGCCCAGATCGCGGCCGGCTCGTTCGACGGCGGCGCTGACGCTCGCCACGCTGGCCGCATCCCGGTTGCGATATTCGTCGAGCAATGTCGCGGCGCGAAACATGAAGTTGCCGCTGTTCCAGAAATAACCGTCGGCGATGTAGCGCGTCGCCGTCGCCACATCCGGCTTCTCGACAAAACTCTCGACCGCGCTGACCTCGCCCCCGAGCGACGGGCCCGGACGAATATAACCGTACTCGGTGGCGGGCCGCTCCGGCCTGACGCCGAAGGTCACGATGCGGCCGTCGCGCGCCGCTTGCAGTCCGCCGCGGCATGCGGTGACGAAAGCCGGCGCGTCGCGCACCACATGATCGGCGGCGAGCGCCAGCATCACGGCCTCGGGATCGCGCGCGAGGGCGAACGCGGCCCCCGCCGCGATCGCCGGACCCGAGTCGCGCCGCGCCGGCTCCAGCAAAATGTCGGCCTCGCGTTCGATCTCGGCGAGCTGTTCGAGCACCATGAAGCGATAGGCGGCGTTGGTGACGATGATCGGCCGCGCGAACAGCGCCGGGTCCGACAATCGCAACACGGTGTCCTGAAACGTCGAGCGCGGCCCGAACAGCGGCAGGAACTGTTTCGGCCGCCCCTCGCGCGAGGCCGGCCACAATCGCGTGCCCGCGCCGCCGCACATAATCAGGGGAATGATGCGTCCGCTCATGCCGTCCTCACCCGTTCGTCACTGCCTGTAGTAGTCGCGATACCACGCCACGAATTCGCCGATACCCCGCGCCAACGGCGTGTCCGGACGGAAGCCGGTGTCGCGCATGAGGTCATCGACATCCGCGAAGGTCTCGCGCACATCGCCGGGCTGCATCGGCAGCAATTCGCGGATCGCCGGCCTGCCGATCGCCTGCTCCAGGATGTCGACGAGACGCAGCAACTGCGCCGGGCTGTGATTGCCGACATTGTAAACCTTCGCGGGCGCGGCTTCAGTGCTGCGCGCCGGGATGCGTTCGATGAGCCGCGAAATCACCTGCGTGAGATCATCAATATAGGTGAAATCGCGCCGCATGTCGCCGTGGTTGAACAGCCGGATCGCCGTCCCCGCGAGAATGGCCTTGGTGAAAATGAAGTAGGCCATATCGGGCCGACCCCACGGACCATAGACCGTAAAGAAACGCAGCCCCGTCGTCGGCAGATCGAACAGATGGCTGTAGGAATGCGCCATCAGTTCGTTGGCTTTCTTCGACGCGGCATACAGGCTGATCGGTCGATCGGTTTTGTCACTGACTGAAAACGGGACTTTCGTATTCGCGCCATACACCGATGACGACGACGCATAGACCAGATGGCGACAGCCGTTGTGCCGACAGCCTTCCAGCACATTGACGAAGCCTTGCAGGTTGGCATCGACATAAGCGTGCGGATTGTCGATCGAGTAGCGCACGCCGGCCTGCGCCGCGAGATGAATCACGAACGGAAATCGGTGTCGCGCGAACAACGCGGCGGTCGCGACGCGATCCGCGAGGTCGAGCCGCACGAAGGTGAAGCGGGGATTCGACGCGAGCAGCGCCAACCGCGCGTGTTTCAGCGCCGGATCGTAATAATCGTTGAGGCTGTCGATGCCGACGACGCGGTGGCCTTCGGCCAGCAGCCGCTGCGTGACGTGAAGCCCGATGAAGCCCGCGGCTCCCGTTACCAGAATTGCGCGATCCGGCATCGTGTCCTCGTGTACCATGATGGAGTCCGGTTCCGTCCGCGCCCGGCGCATCTGTATAGGGCCGGCGATGGCGGCGGCAAGCCCGGCCTCGCGGTGCCGTCAACGGCGCCTATCACGCCCGCGGTCTTACCACCACTCCCTTGCCAGAACGCGAGCCAGACCCTACCAAGGCGAACTCCGACGGCTTTTAAGACGACCTGCGCGTTTTCTGACTGATTTGAACCGGACCAACGCGACGTCATGCGCCGAATCCTTCTGACATTTCTGAAAGTCGCCCTGTCGGCGGGGCTGCTTTATCTGGCGCTTCGCAAGACCGATTTCGTCGCGCTTGGCCAACGCCTGACTTGGGCGAGCATCGGCTGGATCCTGCTTGCGCTCGCGGTCTGTCTGGTCCAGGTGGTGATCAGCGCCGCGCGCTGGCATCTCGTCAGCGTGGCGTGCGATGCCCCAATCCCGACGCGGCAGGCGGCGCGCTACAATCTGATCGGATCGTTCTTTAATCAGACGCTGCCGTCGTCGATCGGCGGCGACGCCGTGCGGCTGTGGCTGCTGGCCCGCACCGGCGTCGGCTGGCGCGCGGCGACCTATTCGATCTTCATCGACCGTGCCATCGGCCTGATCGCGCTCGCCGTGCTGATCGTCGCGAGCCTGCCGTGGAGCTACGGCCTGATCGCCGATCCGGCCGGCCGCACCGCCTTGTTGATCGTCGATGCGTTGGCGCTGGGAGCCGGCATGGGATTTCTCATCATTGGCTGGCTGCCGTGGTCATTCCTGAAAACCTGGTGGGTCACACATCACATCCACGCCTGTTCGGTGATCGCCAGCCGGCTGATCTTTAGCCCGTCGAAAGGTCCAGCGATCGCGGTGCTGTCGGCACTGATTCATGTCACGGCGATCGTCGTCGCCTGGTGCGTGATCCGCGCGATCGAGGCGCCCGTCTCGTTCGGCCAGATCTTCCAACTGATCCCGCCGGTGGTGCTGATCACGATGCTGCCGATTTCCATGGCCGGATGGGGCCTGCGCGAAGCGACGATGGGTCTGGCGTTCGGCTATGCCGGACTCGCCGCGCATGAGGGGGTCAACGTCTCACTGCTTTATGGCGGCGTCTATTTTATCATCGGTGTGATCGGCGGGCTGGTCTGGATCGTCAGCGCCGAGAAGGCCGCCAAGGGCGCGTCGCCGATCGAAGTGCCGGACGAAGTCGCGGCCGTCCAATAGAGCCTTGAATTAAGACGACGCCCGAGCCGCGCAGGCTGACGCGCGACAGGCCTTGGGAGACAGGCCTTGGGCGACAGGCGTTGGAGCGACAGGTGTTCCGAGCAACAGCTCTTAGTCCGCCGGTTTTTCCTTGCCGAATTCCGGTACGGCATCTTTGAGCACGGACCGGATCGTCGGGCGGTCGTTGCTCGCGATGGCATGGGCGAGCGTCGCCAGCCAGCCACGCAAGGCGGCCATCGGCGGCTCGTTCGGCTTCGCCGCCATCACGCCGGGCACGCCGATCTCGATGGTCGGTTCTTCGCTGGCGAACAGGATTTCATGCAACCGCTCACCCGGCCGCATGCCGGAGAATGCGATCTCGATATCCTGACCGGGTTCCAGGCCCGACAGGCGGATCATGCGCTCGGCGAGATCGACGATCTTGACCGGCTGACCCATGTTCAGCACATAGACCGAGACATCGCGTCGTCCCGACGTCTTGGCGTGCGTCGCGGCGGTGATGACGAGATCGCAGGCTTCGCGGATCGTCATGAAATAGCGCACCATATCGGGATGCGTGACAGTCACAGGACCGCCGGCGGCGATCTGCGCCTTGAATTTCGGAACCACCGAGCCGTTTGACGCCAGGACGTTGCCGAACCGCACCGAGATCAGACGCATGCGCGGCGTGCCCGACGTTTCATTGGCGAGTTCGTGGTCCAGCGCCTGACAATACATTTCGGCGAAACGCTTGGTGAGGCCGAGCATCGACACCGGCTCGATCGCCTTGTCGGTCGAGATCATCACCATCGCTTCGGCACCCGATGCCAAGGCGGCATCGGCGACGTTGACGGTGCCGAAGATGTTCGTCTTGACGCCCTCGCTCCAGTCCCGCTCCAGAATCGGAACATGCTTGAGCGCGGCGGCGTGAAAGACGATATCCGGCTTGAATTCGGCCAGAAGTGTCATGACCCGGTCACGATCGCGAATGTCGGCGATACGGCCCTCGATCGAGGCCGACGGATGCTGCTCGTTCAGCGCTTCGGTCGCCGCATAAAGCGCCGGCTCGGAATTTTCGATCACCAGAAGCCGCGCCGCGCCGAACGTGACGACGCGATCGCAGATTTCAGCGCCGATCGAGCCGCCACCGCCGGTCACGGCCACCGACTTGCCGCGGACGAGGTTTTCGAGCTTGGTGTAGTCGATCTTTTCGCTTGGCCGCAGCAACAGATCCTCGACGGCAACCGGCGTCAGACGCGGCGTGTCGCCGGCCTCCAGCGCCGGCAACCGACTGACCACCAGCCCGAGCTTGCGGGCACGCATCAGCACCGATTCGGGACGCGCGTCAGGATCGAGCGCCGAGGGCGCCATGACGACGCGCGCGATCGGTTTGCCGCGGTTGGCGAAGTCACGCACGACATCGTCGAGATCGTCGATGCTGCCGATGACTGGAACATTGCGGATCAGCTGGCCCTGGTCGGCCAGCGAGGGCGACAGCACGCCGACGGCCCAGACCTTCTTGATGGCGCCGCTTTCGATGCCGCGCAGCAGCACCTCGATGTCGGCGGCGCGGCCGATCAGAAGCGCGGGCGACGCCGTATCCGAACGCGCGTGATGCCGCGCCCGCGAGTAGCGATAGTAACGATAGGTGAAGCGCAGACCGCAGAGGAATGAGACCTGCAAGAACCAGTACAGGATGATCGTCAGCTTACCGAAGAAGAAGGTTCCGAACTGATTCGGCGAAACCAGGATGTAATCCAGCACCAGCATCGCGGCGGCAAGAATAGTCGCCACGCGCAGGATGTTGATGGCGTCCGGCAAGGAGATGAAACGCCATTTCGTCGTGGTCAGCTTGAAGGCATAGCAAATGACCACGCTGAACGCGACGAAGAACGGCGCGATGTCCAGCAGCGTTGGCAATCGCGCCTCTAGCGCCGGACCCTCGAAACGCAGGAAAAACGCCGCGAACAGTGCAATCACCGTCGCCAGCGCGTCATGGAACGCGATCAGGAGATTGCGCCGGGTCAAATGGGAAATGCCAGTCATGAGCCCGCTAACCGACCGAGAAAACTAAGGACAAAAATGTCGAGTCCGCCGCTGATACATGATCCCGTCTAAGCAGGCCAGCGCAGGGCAACATCCAAATAAAGCAACGCATCGAAATTCGCCTGACGACAATTTGGAACGACAATTTGTAGACAGCAAAACGCTGCATAACCCTCGTGTACCGAACTTCTGATGACGGCACAATGAAGGGGCCCAAACTCACGCGCCGCTGCGCGCCCGCTGGACCAGCGACGTCGTGCTGTGACCTTGCAGGATGTCGATGAGCAGGACTTCGCCGCCATTGGCTGCGATGATCTCATGGCCGACCACCTGCTCGCGCGTATAATCGCCGCCCTTGACCAACACGCTGGGGTTGATTCGCCTGATCAGGTCAAGCGGCGTGTCCTCGCTAAACATCACGACAAGATCGACCGCCTCGAGCGCGGCCAGCACCTCGGCGCGCGCGCGCTCGTCCTGCACCGGCCTGTCGTCGCCTTTGAGGCGGCGGACGGACTCGTCGCTGTTGAGGCCGACGATCAGACGGTCGCAAGCGCCCCGCGCCGCCGTCAGAACTTTCACATGGCCGGGATGCAAGATATCAAAACAGCCATTGGTGAAGCCGACCCGCAGCCCCTGCTGGCGCCAATCGGCCAGCCGCGCGGCGAGATTGTTCGGTGACGCGATCTTGTCTTCGGCTGCCAGGAACGCATGGGGCAAGATCGCGCGGCGGAGTTCCGCCTGGGTGACGACGGCGGTTCCGGTCTTGCCCACCGCCACCGCCGCCGCGGCATTGGCGATCCGGAGGGCCGAATCCCAGTCCGCGTGGGCCGCCAACGCCAGCGCTAGCGCGGCGGCGACGGTGTCTCCCGCGCCGGACACGTCGCGCACCTTGACCGGCAAGGCCGGGACGTGGATCGCCGGCCCGCCGCGCGGCACCAGCGTCATGCCGTCCTCGCTCTGCGTCACCAGCAAAGCGTCGCACTCGATCTGCGCGATGATGTCCTGCGCCGCCTGCGCGATCTCGGCCTGGGTGCCGGCGCGGCCGCGCGTCGCCTCCGCGAACTCTTTGCGGTTCGGTGTCAGCAAGCTGGCACCGCGGTAGATTGCGACGTTGGCACTTTTAGGATCGACAATGACGCGCTTTGCCTGAGCCTTCGCCGCAGCGATGACGGCGCGGATCAGCGACGCCGTCAGCACGCCCTTGGCGTAATCCGACAGCAGCACGATATCGCAGCGGGCGATCTGCGGCATGATCGCTTCGAGCAATTGCCGCTCGATCGCGGTCGAGGCGGGCACGGCGTCTTCCCAGTCCGCCCGCAGCATATGCGTCGAGAAATGATCCGAGACGAACCGCATCTTGCGCGTCGTCGGGCGCGACGCATCGCGGATCAGATGCGCCTCGATCCCGTTACATTGCGCGATCGCGGTTGCGAGGGTGTTTCCCGCCTCGTCGTCGCCGATCAGACCGATGAAGATGCAGGTCGCGCCGAGGCTGGCGATGTTGCGCGCCACATTGCCCGCGCCACCGATATTGATCTCGCTGCGACGCGCCAAGATCACCGGAGCCGGCGCTTCCGGCGAGATCCGCGACACGTCGCCATAGACGAATTCGTCGAGCATCACATCGCCGATACACAACACGGTCTGTCGGATCATGGCTTGCGACAGGGCTTCGAAATCGAACATCGGCATTCCGTTCAACGATAGCGGTCGGCGGTATTGAGATAGCCGGACACGTAGGCCGAGACCGAGTCTTCAAGCGACGTAAACCCGCCGTTATAGCCGGCGCGCCGCAGCCGTTCGCCATCGCTCTGCGTAAAGTATTGATAGCTGTCGCGAATGGCCTCCGGCATGTCGATGTATTCGATCCGTGGCGGCGCGCCGAGCGCGGCATAGGCCGCGAGCATCATCTCCTTGAAGCTGCGCGCTTCGCCGGTGCCGACGTTGAAAAGTCCGCTGACGGCGGGACTTTTCCAAAGCCACAGCATGACGCGAATGACATCGTCGATATAGATGAAGTCGCGGCGCTGGTCGCCGTCCGCGACGCCGTCGCGATGCGATCTGAACAGCTGAATGTCGCGGCCGGACCGGATGTCGTCGAAACGTTTCGTCAGCACGCTCATCATGCTGCCCTTGTGATATTCGTTCGGGCCGAACACGTTGAAGAATCTCAAGCC
>JAQGJY010000152.1 GCA_028290325.1 Tardiphaga sp. | reverse complement strand
GCCGCGCAGGCGGTCGTCAAGGCATTCAGCCTGCAACGTCGGACGATGGGCTGGTTCACACTGCGGAACAAGGACGCGCGCCGCAAGATCGCGGCGGCGACGTTCCTGTCGACGATGGTCGAGCGTTCAGTGACGGTTTCGGTGCTGTTGCTGCACCTCGTGGTGCTGGCGATCGGCGCATATCTTGCGACCAAGGGTCAGATCACGATCGGCACCTTTGTGACCTTCGAAAGCGCGTTCTGGGAAGTTTCCTACAACATCGCGCATCTGATGCATTTCATTCCGGTGTCGATCTCGTCGGCGGCGGCGGTGCGTCACATGCAGGAACTGCTCGACGAGCCGACCCGCGGTGCCGACAAGCCTAACGCGCCCGCGCTGCCGCGCATCACCAACGACATCACCTTCGATCGCGTCACCTTCAAGTACGAAGGCGCGACGTCGCCGGTGCTGGACAATCTCAGCCTCAAGCTCAATGTCGGCAAGACTATCGCCATCGTCGGGCCATCCGGCTCGGGCAAAAGCACGCTGCTCAATCTGATCCTGCGCCTGTATGTGCCGGACGAGGGGCGTCTGACCATCGACGGCGTCGATATCCGCAAGGTGACCCGCGAGTCGCTGCGCTCCAGCATGGCCGTGGTGTTCCAGGAAAACATGCTGTTCAACATGTCGATCCGCGACAACATCCGGCTCGGCAAGGAGAACGCGACCGATGAAGAAGTCGAGGAGGCCGCGAGGAAAGCCGAGATTCACAATTACATCATGAGCCTGCCGGAGGGCTACGAGACGTCGGTCGGCGAGCGCGGCGACACGCTGTCCGGCGGCCAGCGTCAGCGGATCGCTATTGCGCGCGCGATCGTCCGCGATCCGGCATTGCTGCTGCTCGACGAGGCGACGTCGGCACTCGATCAAACCACCGAAGCCGCGATCAACCGCACGCTGCTGACGCTGGCCGAGGGCCGCACCATGATCTTCTCGACGCATCGGCTGACCTCGGTGGTCGAGATGGACGAGATCATCGTGATTTCCGGGGGCAGGGCGATCGAACGCGGCTCGCATGCCGAACTGCTCGAGCTTGGGGGTACGTATCGCAAGCTGTGGGACGATCAGGGCCACATGCCGCACAGCGCTGACGACACGGACGATGATGACGACGACGATGACGACGAGGATTAAGCACAGTCCGTGCTGCGGCAATCTGGCGCAAGACGAGGCGCAATAATTCAGTCTAATTTATGTAAATGCTCAAACGTGGCGATCGTCGCCGTGAGTGTCGCGCCGGCTTGTTGATTTAGGTGCTCTGTTGATTTCGCGGGTGTAGCTCGAAGGTCGAGCGCCAGTTTCCAACTGGAGGTGAAGGTTCGATTCCTCTCCATCCGCTCCAACACTGCTTCAGGTCCAACACTGCTTCAGGTCTGGCACCGCTTCGGGTCGAAGTCGGATACGATTTCCCGTGCAGCACGACCCCCCTTGCAGCACGACCCCCCGTGCAGCATGGCTTCCGATCAACACGCCTTCGCGCGGCCTGTTGATCACGACGCGACGCGCTCGATCCTGTTCTTGAACAAAGCCAGCGGCACCAGTTTGGCGCGCAGCGCCTTTTCCTGCATCTTGCAGACGCACAGGGGCTCGCCCTTTTTGGTGGTGCAGAGGCAGGGCGAGCCGTAAGCGTAGCGGATCAGCGTATCGATATCGTTGGCCGCGACGGCGCTCTCCACTTGTTCATCGTAGATCGTTGCCGGGGTCACTGCCTGGGACATGCGTGCACTCGCGTTTCTGGCTGGGATTGGAAGATATCTAACAAACGATCTTCAAATCGACAAACCATCAAACGCGGATGCGCCGATCATCAGGCGGCGCGGTCCTGATGCGGCACGGCTGGGGCCTCGCGCCTGTCAGGTACGGTTTTGACCATCCTGGCGCCGCGCAGACGCCGGCGGAAGGTTCCGCTCGCCAGACGCATGCCGAAGCGCGCCCAGCGATGCATCTGCCATTTCAAGCCGCTGTCGATCGACATCGACCGCAGGTTCTGGGCTTCCTTGTAAGAGAACTCGTCGCAGGCCCGTTTGACCGGATCATCGTAGAACGCCGCGATCTTCTCAGCGCCCATGCCCTCGCTGCGGAGCCACGCTGGAATATGCACATTGCAGAGGCGTTCGACGTCGGTGAAAACTTTGTAGGAGCCCGTACCGGCGGCGGGGCAGGAGGTTGAGAACGCATCGCCGACAACGACGACGCCGGGCTGCAAATGGCCCTTGCTGACGTAGAGATCCGCCGGCCGGATCTTGAGCGGACCTTCGACCTCAAAGTCGCCCGTCAGATCGGCCAGATGCGGCATCATCCGGCGCAATGTCGCGACCGGGTCGTGCCGGATATCGCGCAACCACGGATCGTCGGCGCCGCGGTAGGTGAACAGGTTGGCGCGCATCGCGTCGCCGATCGGAAACAGCGTGATGTACGCCACCTTGTCGGACAGCCGCTCAGTATAATGCGTCAGCGATCCGAAATCGAACGCCGCGCGGCCGACCGGCTTCATGTTGAAGCCGATGGTGATCGAATGGCACGGGCTGATGACCTCGCGCTCAATGCCGAGCCAATGCCGGATGCCGACATTCAGCCCGCTGGCCAGGATCACGAGCCGTGCCGAAACGACCTGGCCATCGGATAGCGTGACGTGCTGGCGATCCGCGCTGGTGGTGAGGCCCGTCACCTTTGTGGCGTAATGGGGGACGTGGTCGGGGATAGCGCGGCGCATCGTATTGACGAAGTCGTCGTACATGATGCCGTGCTGGTCTCCCGGACGACGGTCGACAAGGCGGCCGAAGCGCGAAATCCACGAGGTGCCGTCACTTTTATCGCCATCGAAAGTGGTCGCGGGCAGCACGAGATCGGCGAGGCCCGTGCGCTTCAATGCATCGATGTGCGGCCCGGAAATTTTCTCGCAGCGAAAGTCCGGCGGATAGATCTCGTGGGGGTCGATCATCACGGTGCTGATGCCGGCGCGGCCAAGCATCGCGGCTGCTGTCGATCCCGCCAACCCGCCGCCGACAACCGCAATATCTGTTTCGATCATGTCCGTCTCTTTCATGGCGTGGCTCCAGCGCTACACCCGAGGCGAAAACAAACGTTGAATCGAAACGGTTAATTTGCATCGCTTTTAAGCGAATGATTGTCCTCAAAACATTCGCTGTTCAGGAATTGTCGGGAAATCTGGGTGGTGGCTTTAACGTAACCGCAAGACGCGCTGCACCAATATGCCGCACCATTATGTTGTGAAGCCAATTGTCGCAGATCGCGGAAGTCATGATTTCAGTAACCATTCAGTTACCAAACGTTGAGCTTGGCGCGGACTGGGGCGATCTGGTGTCGCGGGCACACCCCAACGTATTCATGAGTCCGGCCGCCTTGCGGGCGGCCGATCTGACGATGTTCGCCAAGTTGCATGTTCTGCTGGCCTGGGACGAGGCTGCTCGACCGCGTCGGCTGGTCGGTCTGTGGGCGCTGCAGGAGCGCCGGACATGGTCGTTCGGACCGACCGTTCTGGATGCGCTGCCGTTCGAATATGCGTTTCTGTCCAGCCCCGTGATCGACAAGGATGTCGTCGCGGCCGTGATGCCGGCCTTCCTCAAAGCTGTCGCCGACGCGCCGACGCTGCCGCGCGTTATCATGATGAAATCGCTGGATACCGAGGCGGCCAGCTTTCGACCGCTGGTCGATGCGGTCGAGGCGCGCGGCGGCCGCGCGCTGACGATCAAGTCCGAAAGCCGTCCTGTCATCTGGCGCGATACGACGGATAAGCCGTCGAGCGAGCGCCGCAAGAAATTGCGGCAGTGCTGGAAGCGGATGTCCGCGATCGGCGTGACCGCCATGGTCGCCGTGACCGAGCCGGACGCCGTGGCACTGGCGGTGGAGACGTTTCTGGACCTCGAATTCAAAAGCTGGAAGGGGGCGGCCGGAACGGCGCTGCTGTGTCGGGAAGAGGATGCCACCTTCGTTCGACGCATGATCGGCGATCTGGCGGCGCAGGGGCAGGCCATGGTCGAGTCGCTGCAAATCGACGGGCGCACCATCGCGACGCAGATTCTGCTGCTGTCCGGGATGATGGCCTACACCTGGAAGACCGCTTTCGATCAGGCCTTTGCGAAATTCTCGCCCGGCGCCGTCATGATCGACAAACTGACCGAACGGCTGTTCGCCAGCAGCACGATCACCGGCATCGACTCCTGTTCCGTCGAAGGAAGCTTCATGGGGGAACTCTGGCGTGACCGGCGCGCGATGGCTGACGTGCTGGTCAAAGTCAGGCCGGGGTTGTCGATCAGTTTCTGGATGGAAGCGGTCGCGCAGGTCGGGCGCGAGCGGCTGAAGCAATGGCGCGATCGCATCGTCGCGATCCAGGCCGCCCGGCGCGCCAAGCGGGCGGTTGCAGCGCCGGCCGTCGAAGCGTCACCGCACCGCAAGCCGATCGCAACTGACGTGGCGACGACCAATCCGCTGCCGCGGCAGCATGCCTCGCCCTCGATCGTCGCCACGGGGCTTCCCGGCGAGGCGGCGAGGGCCGCGCGCTCGAACGCCTGAGGACAGGGGCGCCGCGAATCGGCGGCGCCGGGGATCAGCCGGATCGCGGCGCGGCCTCCAGGATTGGCGACGATTCGGCCGGGTGATCGTCAAATTTCCATGATGACAGTGAAGATTGCCGTCAGGTCGCGCATTTGCGCGCGCCAGAAACGCGCGATATGCTGGAAAGCAGCAGAAACGGCGGTTTTCTGTCGAGCGCGTATCGGCTTTCATCTTGACTTGCCCGGCACCCGCTTATAAAACCCCGTCACTCAACGACAGGCGGTGAGCAACGCCCGTGTCGGAACGGACCACCTACCACTCATCTTTGGATGAACATCTTTCGGGATGTTGGCAGGCACCACCCTCGACCTCTGTTGCTCAAACGCTGTCGATATAGCTAGGCAATGCCAGGACGATCGTCCTTCTCAACAGCAAGCGCTCGCGAGATTGATTTCGGAAGCATGACCTCGGTGCAGGCATTACGGCTTTAGCTGTGGTGCCACGATCGCGGTCCTCTGTGGCGTCAAGCGCTTTCCACCCAGAGATGGGCGGTTGGTGCGATTTCGCTTTGTGCAAACGATCGCGACGCGATCGCGGAACACAGGGTGATGAGTGGGACGAAAAGTCCTGAACGAATTTTGCGGAGCCCTCGGGCTTCGCGCGAACAAGGATGAAGGCGAACGATGCCGACGATCAACCAGCTGATCGCTAAGCCGCGTGAGATTCAGAAGTCGCGCAAGAAGGTGCCGGCGCTGCAACAGTCGCCGCAGAAGCGCGGCGTTTGCACGCGCGTCTATACGACGACGCCGAAGAAGCCGAACTCGGCGCTTCGTAAGGTCGCCAAGGTGCGCCTGACCAATGGCTTCGAAGTCATTGGTTACATTCCGGGTGAAGGCCATAACCTTCAGGAGCACTCCGTGGTCATGATCCGCGGCGGTCGCGTCAAGGATTTGCCCGGCGTGCGTTACCACATTCTCCGCGGCGTCCTCGATACCCAGGGCGTCAAGAACCGTAAGCAGCGTCGTTCGAAGTACGGCGCGAAGCGTCCGAAATAAGCGGGAAATTCATCGATGTCTCGTCGCCATTCTGCTGAAAAGCGTGAAGTGAATCCGGACCCGAAGTTCGGGAACATCATCATCACGAAGTTCATGAACTCGATCATGTATGACGGCAAAAAGTCCGCCGCCGAAGGCATCGTTTACGGTGCGCTCGAAATGATCGAGGTGAAGACCAAGCAGGGCCCGCTGCAAATTTTCGAGCAGGCCCTGGAAAACGTGATGCCGACCATCGAGGTCCGGTCGCGACGCGTCGGCGGCGCCACCTATCAGGTGCCGGTCGAGGTTCGCTCCGTGCGTCGCCAGGCTCTCGGCATTCGCTGGCTGATCACCGCGGCCCGCGCGCGCAACGAAAAGACCATGACCGAGCGTCTGTCGGCTGAACTGCTGGACGCCTCGAACGGCCGCGGCAACGCGGTGAAGAAGCGTGAAGACGTGCACAAGATGGCGGAAGCCAACCGCGCGTTCTCGCACTATCGCTGGTAACGAAAACCTCGTCGCCGCGAACCGAACGACTTTTAAGGATTAGATCATGCCCCGCGTTCATGCCATTGAGGACTACCGCAACTTCGGTATCATGGCGCATATTGATGCCGGCAAGACCACGACCACCGAGCGCATCCTGTATTATACCGGCAAGAGCCACAAAATCGGCGAAGTGCACGAAGGTGCCGCGACGATGGATTGGATGGAGCAGGAGCAGGAGCGCGGCATCACGATCACGTCCGCCGCGACCACCGCGTTCTGGAACGGCAAACGCCTGAACATCATCGACACTCCCGGACACGTCGATTTCACGATCGAAGTCGAGCGTTCGCTGCGCGTGCTCGACGGCGCGGTGTGCGTTCTCGACTCCAACCAGGGCGTTGAGCCGCAGACCGAGACCGTCTGGCGTCAGGGCGACAAGTACAAGGTTCCGCGGATCGTTTTCGCGAACAAGATGGATAAGACCGGCGCCGACTTCTACAAGTGCCTGCAGGACATCATCGATCGTCTCGGCGCCAAGCCGATCGCGATTCAGCTGCCGATCGGCTCGGAGAACAACTTCAAGGGTCTGATCGATCTGGTCCGCATGAAGGGCGTGATCTGGGAAGACGAGGCGCTCGGCGCCAACTTCAAAGACATCGATATTCCCGAGGACATGCTGGAGCAGGCCAAGGAATATCGCGAGAAGATGATCGAAGCCGCCGTCGAACTCGACGACGACGCGCTGACCAAGTTTCTCGACGGCATCGAGCCGGACGAAGCCACCTTGAAGCGTCTGATCCGCAAGGCGGTTCTGACCGGCGCGTTCTACCCCGTGCTGTGCGGCTCGGCCTTCAAGAACAAGGGCGTGCAGCCCTTGCTCGACGCCGTCGTCGATTATTTGCCGTCGCCGGTCGACGTTCCCGCCATCAAGGGCGTGGACGACGAAGGTAACGAGGTCATCCGTCTGCCGAAGGACAGCGAGCCGCTCGCGCTGCTCGCCTTCAAGATCATGGACGATCCGTTCGTCGGCACCATTACGTTCTGCCGCATCTATTCGGGCACGCTGATTTCGGGCACCGGCGTCGTCAACTCGACGCGCGAGCGCAAGGAGCGCATCGGCCGCATGCTGCTGATGCATGCGAACAACCGCGAAGACATCAAGGAAGCCTATGCCGGCGACATCGTCGCGCTGGCCGGCCTGAAGGAAGCCCGCACCGGTGACACCCTGTGCGACGCGCAGAAGCAGGTCATTCTGGAAAAGATGGAATTCCCCGAGCCGGTCATCGAGATCGCGATCGAGCCGAAGACCAAGGCCGACCAGGAAAAGCTGGGCGTCGCTCTGGCCAAGCTGGCTGCGGAAGATCCGTCGTTCCGGGTGTCCACCGACGTCGAGTCCGGCCAGACCATTCTCAAGGGAATGGGCGAACTTCATCTCGACATCAAGGTCGACATTCTGCGCCGCACCTACAAGGTCGATGCGAATATCGGCGCACCGCAGGTGGCGTTCCGTGAGAAGATCACGAAGCGCGCCGAAGTGGACTACACGCACAAGAAGCAGACCGGTGGTACCGGCCAGTTCGCGCGCGTCAAGTTCATCGTCGAGCCGGGTGAGCCGGGTTCGGGCTTCGAGTTCGAATCCAAGGTCGTTGGCGGCGCGGTGCCGAAGGAATACATCCCCGGCGTCGAAAAGGGCCTCAACAGCGTGTTGGGTTCTGGCGTCGTCGCCGGCTTCCCGGTCGTTGACGTCAAGGTCTCGCTGGTTGACGGCGCCTATCACGACGTCGACTCGTCGGCACTGGCCTTCGAAATTGCCTCGCGAGCGGCCTTCCGCGACGCGCTGCAAAAGGGCAAGTCGGTTCTGCTCGAGCCGATCATGAAGGTCGAGTGCGTGACCCCGGAAGACTATACCGGCTCGGTCATCGGCGATCTGAATTCACGGCGCGGCCAGATCCAGGGTCAAGACATGCGCGGCAATGCCAACGTCATCAACGCGATGGTGCCGCTCATGAATATGTTTGGTTACGTGAATAACCTGCGCTCGATGAGCCAGGGACGCGCAACCTTCACGATGCAATTCGATCACTACGCGGAAGCGCCGGCCAACGTGTCGGCCGAAGTCCAAAAGAAATTCGCCTGATTGTCTTGAACGGCATCAGCGACTGAACGGAGAGAGTCATGGCCAAAGCTAAATTCGAACGTAACAAGCCTCATTGCAACATCGGCACCATCGGTCACGTCGACCATGGCAAGACGTCGCTGACGGCCGCGATCACCAAGGTTCTCGCCGAGAGCGGCGGCGCCACCTTCACCGCCTACGACCAGATCGACAAGGCGCCGGAAGAGAAGGCCCGCGGCATCACCATCTCGACCGCGCATGTCGAGTATGAGACCGCCAACCGCCATTACGCCCACGTCGATTGCCCGGGCCACGCCGACTATGTGAAGAACATGATCACGGGCGCCGCGCAGATGGATGGCGCGATCCTGGTTGTGTCGGCTGCCGACGGCCCGATGCCGCAGACCCGCGAGCACATCCTGCTCGCCAAGCAGGTCGGCGTTCCGTCGCTCGTCGTGTTCCTGAACAAGGTCGACATGGTCGACGATCCGGAATTGCTCGAACTGGTCGAGATGGAAGTTCGCGAACTTCTCTCCAAGTACGATTTCCCCGGCGATGACATTCCGATCATCAAGGGCTCGGCGCTCTGCGCGCTCGAGAACAAGGATCCGAAGCTGGGTCACGACGCCATCCTCGAACTGATGAAGGCCGTCGACTCGTACATTCCGCAGCCGGAGCGTCCGATCGACATGCCGTTCCTGATGCCGGTCGAAGACGTGTTCTCGATCTCGGGTCGTGGTACCGTCGTCACCGGTCGTGTCGAGCGCGGCATCGTCAAGGTCGGCGAGGAAATCGAGATCGTCGGTCTGAAGGCCACCCAGAAGACCATCGTGACCGGCGTCGAAATGTTCCGCAAGCTGCTCGATCAGGGCCAGGCCGGCGACAACATCGGCGCGCTGCTCCGCGGCACCAAGCGTGAGGAAGTCGAGCGCGGCCAGGTTCTCTGCAAGCCGGGTTCGGTCAAGCCGCACACCAAGTTCAAGGCCGAGGCCTACATCCTCACCAAGGAAGAGGGTGGCCGTCACACGCCGTTCTTTACCAACTATCGTCCGCAGTTCTACTTCCGCACCACGGACGTGACCGGCGTGGTCCATCTGCCGGAAGGCACCGAAATGGTGATGCCGGGCGACAACATCGCCATGGAAGTTCATCTGATCGTGCCGATCGCGATGGAAGAAAAGCTGCGCTTCGCGATCCGCGAAGGTGGCCGCACGGTCGGCGCCGGCGTCGTCGCCAGCATCATCGAATAAGCGAACGGGACGGGCGGGCGACTTAGCGCCGCCCGCCGATCCCACACTGCTTCGCAGATACGACGACAGAGAAAGACCACGGCAATGAACGGCCAGAATATCCGCATTCGTCTCAAGGCGTTCGATCATCGGATTCTCGATGCATCGACCCGCGAGATCGTGAGCACCGCGAAACGCACCGGCGCACAGGTCCGCGGACCGATCCCGCTGCCGACGCGCATCGAGAAGTTCACTGTCAACCGTTCGCCCCATGTCGACAAGAAGAGCCGCGAGCAGTTCGAGATGCGTACCCACAAGCGCCTCCTGGACATCGTCGATCCGACCCCGCAGACCGTCGATGCTTTGATGAAGCTCGATCTGGCCGCCGGTGTCGACGTCGAGATCAAGCTCTGATCCAGCCCGCGCAAGCGGATTGAGTCACAGACGAATTTTTTAGGTCCAGTCCGGTCAAACGGACAGAAAGAACAGGAAGCACGCCGATGCGCTCCGGAGTGATCGCACAAAAGGTCGGAATGACACGGGTCTTTACGGAGACCGGTGAGCACATTCCAGTGACCGTGCTAAAGCTGGGCAATTGCCAGGTGTTAGGTCACCTCACCAGCGAGAAGAACGGTTACGTTGCGTTGCAGCTCGGTTCGGGCACGCGCAAGACCGTCTATTTGCCGAAGGCTGAACGCGGCCAGTTCGCGGTCGCCAAGGTTGAACCCAAGCGGAAGGTCGCGGAATTCCGCGTGTCGGAAGACGCGCTGATCCCGGTCGGCGCCGAGATCCAGGCAGACCACTTCGTGGTCGGTCAGTTTGTCGATGTCACCGGCACCTCGGTCGGTAAGGGGTTCGCCGGCGGCATGAAGCGCTGGAATTTCCGCGGTCTGCGCGCCACCCACGGCGTCTCGGTTTCGCATCGTTCGATCGGTTCGACCGGCGGACGTCAGGATCCCGGCAAGACCTTCAAGAACAAGACGATGCCCGGTCACATGGGTGTCGACAAGATCACCACGCTGAACCTGCGTGTTGTGCAGCTCGATGTCGAGCGCGGCCTGATCCTCGTCGAAGGCGCCGTTCCCGGCTCCAAGGGCGGCTGGATCGCGGTTCGCGACGCCGTCAAGAAGGCGCTTCCGAAGGAAGCTCCGCAGCCCGGCAAGTTCCGCCTGGTTGGTGCCGAGCAGGAAGCCCCTGCCGAGGCACC
>JAQGJY010000140.1 GCA_028290325.1 Tardiphaga sp. | reverse complement strand
GATCGCGCTCTCGACCGCCGCGCGGCAGGCATCGCCCGTCATTTTGAAAGTGCCGAGGCCGAGCTTGGGCAGACGAATGCCCTGGGTGGTGATCGTATCCATGGTGGGTGTCCTCAATCTAATAACTCATTTGCGGAACGTGTTGGGGCTCGATCAGTGAACGCTTCCTCTCCAGGGGAGAGGGCTGGGATGAGGGGTACACCCCCTCGTTCGTCGGCCCCTCACCCGAAACCTCATTGCGTTCGGCTTCGACCTCTGCCCAACGGGGAGAGGTGAGTCTGTGTGTGTTGAACCGCCAGTTCAAATCAACCAATCCGACGTTAGTTCGCATACCGCGCCGTGAGGTCGCGGGAGATTTTCGCGCCTTCGTCGAGATAGCGACGAATGGCGACGCCGGCGGCGGGCGTGCAGGTCCGATAGGTCTGCTGAAAACCTTGGTAGCCGCGATTGAAGCCGCCGATCAAGCGGGTGCGACGCTCGCCGGACGGCGTTTCAGCGTCGGCCAGCGCCTGCATCTCGTTGCGCCATTTCGCGCCGTCATTGGCGCCGCAGATGCCGCGCAGGTAATGCAGGGTGCCGAGAATCTCCGCGAGCCGCTGCAAATCCGCGTCGAACGGCGCCGCGCCGCTCTGCGCCCGCGCCGGAGCCAGGCTCACGAGCAGACATAACGCGACCAGCAGATTGACGATTTTCGGCATCGGGCGCTCTCGGGGTCGCCGTGGATATGCCTTTTGCCGGCGGGAACCGCAAGGTTGGGATAGGGTCCAGGACGCGAAACCCTCGCTCGAACATCGCTTCCGCGTGGTATCACACGCCCACGATCGTCCGCGCGGCCGCCACGATCGCCGCGAGGCCATCCGTCGTCGCGACGGTTCCGAGATCCTCAGGCGCGATCCATTGCGCGGCGTCATGCTCGTCGTTCAGCACGACCTCACCGCCGCGCCACAGCGCCGCGTAAGACAGCACCACATAATGGCCGCTCGTATGATGGAGTGGCAGCACCTCGCGAATGCCGGCGAGGCCAACGATTTCGATAGCCAGCCCGGTCTCCTCGGCAACCTCGCGATGCACCGCCTGCTCCAGCGTTTCACCGTGCTCGACGCGGCCGCCCGGCACCGACCACCGCCCGCGCCCCGGATCATGGGCGCGGCGCACCAGCAAGATCCGGCCGTCGCGAAACACGATGGCGCTGGCGGCGAGTTGCGGGCGTGCTTTAACCGGCGCCGTCAAGCGGATGCACCCATGATGGCGTCGATGTCGGTTGCCTCGGGCTCGTCGACCAAACCATTGATGACGCCGCCGACCTGCGTCACCAATGGCCGCAGCCAGGCGGTCGCCTGCACCGCCAGTCGGGCGCGCGACGCATCGTGTTGCACCGCGCCCATCGCCTTGCCGACCTGGACGAGAATCGCCGTCATCATGTCAGTGAGCGCGTCGAATTCGGCGCGCACATCCACGTCGGTATCCTCGTAGGCGGCGATCGCGAGATCGCGCGCCGCAAATTGCGAGGCGGTGAAATGCTCGACATAAGACAAAGGGCGCCATTCCATGAAGTCCTGCACGCAGTCCGGCATGTCCGGAACCATGTCGAGCAGCATCACGGCTTCGTTGAAGTGGTTGAGATAATCGGTGGCCAGCCCGGTCTGCGGATTAATATTAGCCGCAGCTAATTCAGCCGGCGTTGCAATACGCCAGTCGCTGTCGTCCAAGCTTTTCAGAGCCGTTACCGCCATGACAACAATTTGACGGCTCCAGGTTAAGGCAGCCTCAATACAACCGCGCCGAATGAAGATCAGATGCGTCAATTTTCATGAGCCCGCGCATCAACATATTCTTTACCACTTTCAGAAAGCCGCTGTTTACCAGCATTTTAGAAGTCGCTGAACCACGCGCGTTAATGACTTGCGTGTGTCGAAACGGTGTCGGCGATTAACTCCCTCGCAACCTTACTCGGATATTACTTTGATCAATCGAACTGCACGGAGTTGTGCGCCTCGATTGGGTGTGAGTATGCGTTGCGTAAGTGTACCGAGTAGCGTTGTGTCGCGTAACAGACCGAAGGCCGCGCGTGTCGCGTCCTTCGGTCTGGGTCTCGCAATCTTCGCGCTGATGCCGAGGCAGACCGGCTATCAGGATATCGGCTCGCTGCTGGCCCGGCAGCCCGACGTCGCCGAGCGCTGGCAAAAGCGCGTCATCGCCTCCGCCGCCTCCACCATTCAGGTCGCGACCTTTTCATTCGGCCGCCCGATCGGCACTGCTGTGCCCGAGAGCGCCAACGTGCGTCTCGCAAGCTTGGGCAAACAGGACCGTGACATCCCAGGCAGCCCGCCGCGCAGTGCGCTGGCGCAGCCGCCGAAACGTTATGACGCATCCGAATTTCCCGCGGTCGATCGCACGTTGAAAGGTGATCGCCTTGCATTGGTCAAGCCGTCCGATATGCCGACGGCGCCCGACCGCTTCCAGACCAACTCGTCCGTCCGAGGCGCCAAGACGACCAACGCGCTTCCGCTCGCCGCGCCACCCGCCGCTCCGCTCGATCCCGAATTGGCGGCGGCGTTGAACGCACCGCCACTGTCGCCGCTCGACGTCTCGGTGTCGCTTGAGGCCGATCCGCTCAACGAGACCAAGATGCCGCTCGAAGGCGTTTCCGCCGGAACCGCGCCGGTGCCACCGCGCGACGCGTTTTCGGTCCAGACCGCCAATCTGTTCTTCGGCTCCTCCTCGCTTGGCGCGTCGCTCGAGGCGATGGAGCGCTGGCAGCCGGGCGAGGAGCCGACGATCGTTGGCCGCGATGCCGACACGAAACCGCCGGCGTCGCTGGCCTTGCCGCAAGACATTGAAAATTCTGGCGAAAGTGTCGCCAACAAAGGTGAAGTCAACGCCGACAACATGACGGTCAGAACGCCCGCCCAACGGCTCGGCCTGTTCGACTCCAAAGCGCGCGAGAAGCAGGAAAGGTGCCTCGCCAACGCGGTCTATTTCGAAGCGCGCGGTGAAGCTGTGCGCGGCCAGATCGCCGTCGCGCAAGTGGTCATGAACCGCGTGTTCTCGGGTTACTATCCAGCGACGCCGTGCGGCGTGGTCTACCAGAACGCGCATCGGCATCTGTCGTGCCAGTTCACCTTCGCCTGCGATGGCATCCGCGATGTCGTCAAAGAGCCCGACATGTGGGATCGCGCGCGCAAGATCGCGAAGGAAACCCTGGACGGCCGGCTGTGGTTGCCCGAAGTCGCGAAGTCGACGCACTACCATGCGTATTGGGTGCATCCGTCATGGGTGCGCGAGATGAAGAAGACTTATAAATTCGGCGTTCATTCGTTCTATCGTCCGCGCAAATGGGGTGACGGCTCCGACGCGCCGAGCTGGGGCACGCAAGCCGCGACGGCGGAAATTTCCGCGACGCTCACCGCCGTCAAGCCGTAGGCAGCGCACGCGGCCCTGCATCGCAGCGGCTTTACGATGCCGGCGTTTTCCGCCATCAACTCCCGCAGAGAACAAACGAGCGGGAGCGTAGCATGACGATGTTCAAGGCAATCCGGATCGACAAGGCCGAGAAGGGCACGACCGTCGCATTGACGCAGTTCGACGAAGCCGAACTGATGGATGGCGACGTCACCGTGATGGTTGAATGGTCCACCGTGAATTACAAAGACGGTCTCGCTGTGACCGGCAAGGCGCCGGTGGTCCGGCGCTTCCCGATGATCGCCGGCATCGATTTTTCCGGCACCGTGTCTGAATCGAGCAATCCGAACTGGAAGCCCGGCGACAAGGTGATCTGCAACGGCTGGGGCATGGGCGAGACTCATCTCGGAGCCTACGCCGAAAAGGCGCGTGTCAAAGGTGACTGGCTGGTCAAGCTGCCGCAGGGAATCTCCGCGCGTGATGCGATGGCGATCGGCACCGCGGGCTACACGGCGATGCTGTCGGTGCTGGCGTTGGAGAAACATGGCCTCACGCCGAATCAGGGCCCGGTCGTCGTCACCGGCGCCGCCGGCGGCGTCGGCTCAATCGCCATCGCCGTGTTGTCCAAGCTCGGCTATCAGGTGATCGCATCGACAGGGCGCGTCTCCGAATCCGATTATCTGAAAAAGCTCGGCGCATCCGAGATCATCGATCGCGCCGAGCTGTCCGGCGCGGCCAAGCCGATCGCAAAGGAACGATGGGCCGGCGGCATCGACAGCGTTGGTTCGACGACATTGGCGAATCTGCTGTCGATGACCAAATATCGCGGCGCGATCGCAGCGTGCGGCCTCGCGGCCGGCATGGACCTCCCGTCATCGGTTGCGCCATTCATTTTGCGCGGCGTGTGTCTTCTCGGCATCGATTCCGTAATGTGCCCGATCGCGTTGCGACGGCAGGCCTGGGACCGTCTTGCGAGCGATCTCGATGCAGCGAAACTTGCTGAAATCACGCAGGAAATTTCCCTCGACGAGGTTATCGCGGCCGGCGCCAGAGTGCTCGCCGGTGAAATTCGCGGGCGTCTCGTCGTGAAGATTTCCTGAGCGCATTTAGACTTTACCAACCATGCTGCTCCATTGTTGCCATGGTTGGTATGGTAAGCAGCGGGTTAAGGCGAAAAGGCCGAACCCTCTGTTGGTTTGCTGGAGTGCTCGTATGCTTGCGCGTGTTGTATTCGGAGCCCTGCTGGGTGCATCGGTTGTCGTTCCCGCGCTGGCGGGCCAGATGAATGCCGACGAAGCCCGTCGCTTCGTCTCGGGCAAGGTCTTCGCCTTCACGTGCTTCGATGGCACGCGCGGCGCCGGCCGTATTCTCGACGACGGCGGCGCGGCGGGCTCGGTCCAGTTCACCGGCAGCGGCCCGACCCGCTATATGCGCCTGCCCGGCAATACGTTGCAGGTCCGTGGCCAGGCGATCTGCGCGTCGATCAAGGGCATTCCGTTCGAGCCCTGCTTCAACCTGAACAAAACCACCGAGGCGAGCTTTCGCGGCGCGGTCAACGGCATGGGCTTCGCGTATTGCGATTTCAACCATCAAGGCGCCGCGCAAATGCTGATGGCGCGCGCCAATTCGCGACCGCGTGGTCCGCGCTCCCTGGCCCCGCCCGCGCCGGGCCCGACCCGACAGGCCGATGCCAGTCGCACCGAGGTCACATCGAAGGTTGAAACGCCGCGCGTCGAGAGTTCGAAGATCGAGCCGGTGAAGCCGGCGCCCGCTCCGGTCGCAAGCATCCCCGGGGGCGAAGCCGCTCCCGTGCTGCGCCCCTCGACGAACTAATCAGGTCGTCGCCTGCTTCGGCGACGGCGATGCGGCGCGCTTGAACAGAATGCGCTGGTAGAGCCAGCCGATCGCGACGAGGACCAGACCGAGACACATGAAGGACAGCGCGCGATACACGCCTGTCAACGTGGCCATGTCGATCACGAACGCCTTGACGATCGTCAGCGCGATCACGACGGCCGAAGCGAGACGTGCCCGCTGCGAATTGATCAGCAAACCGATACCGAGCAGCACGACGCCGAACAGCAGCCATGCGATCGAGTAGGTGTACTGTTCCGCGTCGCTGGTGAGACCGCCGCTCAACACCGGCCCGTGATACAGCCGACGAATTGCGAGCGAGACATAAGCCAGCGCTAAAACCAGCGCGCCGGCCGCGATGGTGTTGGCATAGATCGTCGCGCGATGGCTGGCGACGGCATAAGATAACAGTAACGCCAACAGCGACGGTAGAGCGTAGGCCAACAGCAGCGTGTTGATGACCACGCCATTGATGTCCGTATAACGCCACATCGGCATATAAAGCGACAAGAGCCCGCCGATAATCATGACCGCCGCAGAGAGCGTCAGCAACATCGCGCCGGCATCGTGCACGATGCTGTGGGAGCGAATCCGCAACCGCTCCAGCCCGATCGCCATGCCAAGCGCGACGCAGACTTGCAGCGCGAGCTCGGTCAGCCCCGCCGATGGGCGATAGACGTCGCCGCCATTCACCGCGTGACGGATTTCCATGAAGGCGAGCAGCACGCTGAACAGGATTGCCGCGGCCTCGACCGCGCGCAACGATGCGTCGTCGCCGCGACGGCGCATCAAATTGCTCGCGGCCCAGAACGACAACGCCGGCACGCCGTAGCCCCAGAGCAGCCAGTTGAAGATCGGCGTCGTGCCGACCACGTCGCCAACGATGCGCGGTTCATAGCCGATGCGTGCCACCACGAGGCCAGCAAGGATCGCCGCCAGCGCGCGCAAAAACGGGATCGACCGCCGCGTCGCGATCCAGGCCGTGCCGAGCGACATCAGCGACAGCGCGATCGTCAGCCAGCCCTTTTCCAAGGAGAACGTCAGTGCGAGGGCCAGCGCCGACAGCGTACCGGTTGCGAACAGCGCGACCGAGATCGAAAGGCCCGGACGCGTGTCACGGCGCGCGAGCGTTTCCGTCGCGAACGCGAAAGCCGCCGCGAGCAATACTGCGAGAATGGCGAAAGGAATCGAGCGGTCAAGATGCGCGATGCGCGCATAAAGCGCGACCAGCAACGCCAGCGGCGTGAGCACCGCCGATGCCGCCCACACGACAGAGACAGCAGCGCCAACCGAGCGGCCTTGCGCGAGAAATCCGGCGACGCCGAAACCGACCGCGAAGATCGCGGCGGACATTAGATGCAGCGACACCGAGCCGTCGATGGCCGTGGCGCCGATGCCGGGCAATGGCCCGGTCAGCACCAGCATGTCGGGATTGCCGCGACCCGCCCAAGATAGGAACACCAGCGCGACCATCCCCGATGCGGCGCCGACGGCGGCGGTCGCGTTGGGTGCCCGCCATGCCACGCCGAGCGTTGCGCCGGTCAGTACGCCGAAGACGACCATCGACAGATCGCTATGCCCGTTGCCGAGCACGATCAGCGTGGCGGCAAGCAGATAGGTGGCCAGCGAGGCCGACGAGATCGGCTCGATCCGATCCGCCTCCGCCGGCGGACCAAACAGGAAGCCGCACACCACGAGCAACGCTGCCAGAACGAAGCCGGCGGCGGCATGAAAAGCGAGAGGCGCGACGAAGGCCGGGCCGCACTCCAGACACGGCAGCGTCCATGCGAAGGCGAAGATGATGGTGGTGATCGCGAGCCAGCGCCACAGACGGGCGCGCGCTAGGGCGAATGAGGCGGCCGTGACAATCGCGAGATAGATATAGAGCGACCAATAATCCGGCGTGCTCGACGAGACGAGAACCGGCGTAACGAAAGCGGCAGCGACGCCGAGCCCGGCCAGCGCCGGACCGTGAAGCAGCGCCGCGGCAAGCGTGCCGAGCGCGACAGCGCCGAGCAGCACGAAGGCCGCCACCGGCACGAGAAACTCATACAGCGCGTAGGCGGCATAGACGGTGGCGAAGGCTGTCGCGGTGCCGGCTGCGGTGAGGATGGCTGGAATGTTGGCGATCGGAGGCACGGCGTGCGACGACAGGCTGTCCTTGCGCCGCATCCATTCGCCGGCGGCGAGCAACGCCAGCGCGAACGCGCCGCCGAGCAACGTACGAACGCCCGGCCCGAGCAGGCCTTGCTCGATCGAGAAGCGCACCATGAACAAGCCGCCGAGCGCCAATGTCAGCCCGCCGACCCACACCACCCAGCGGGTGCCGACACGCTCCTCAAAGCCTGGGCCTTGCGGGGGCAACGCCGACGCCAGCGATGGCGCGGACCTCCTGAGCGGCGGTGTAACCGAAGCCGCGACAGGCTCAGGTGCGGTGGGTTTCGAAATGGATTCCGCGTGAATAACCGGAGCCAGCGGCGACGCGACGGCCGGCGGTGTCGCCACCAGTCTGGCTTCCAGCGCATCGAGCCGCGCGCGCAAGACCTTGACCTGATTGAGCGCCTTGCCCGCAAATATCAAAGTTGCGATGGCGATCACCGACCAGACAAAACTGAAATCATCGAACATCGTGCGTC
>JAQGJY010000131.1 GCA_028290325.1 Tardiphaga sp. | reverse complement strand
GCCAACTCGCCGTCCGGCAAACGCGCCGGGTTTGTGCAAAACCACGTGTGGGTGACGGCGTTCGATGCCGAGCAGCGCTATCCCGCCGGTGAATACATGAATCACTCGGATGGCTCGGGCAGCCTGCCGGACTTCATCGCCAATGACCGTCCGATCGAAAACGCCGACATCGTGCTGTGGCATGTGTTCGGTCTGCATCATCCGGTGCGCGTCGAGGATTTCCCCGTGCAGCCTTGCGTGTTGACCGGCTTCAAGTTGATGCCCTCGGGCTTCTTCAACGGCAATCCCTGCATCGATCTGCCGCCCGACGTGAACAAAGCGAGCTGCTGCGCGAAAGCGGATCACGCCTGATGGCGGTCGCCTGCGCGGACATCATCGGCGGTGCGCTGATGGGCCTCGCCGGCAGTCTGCATTGCGCTGGCCTCTGCGGCGGCATCGCGGCGTCGTTGCTGTTGGCGGCGTCTCCGGTCACGACGCAGGCCTCGCGCTCCACCGCCCTGCTGACGACGCAGATCGGCCGCGCGACATCCTACACGTTGTGCGGCGCGCTGGTCGGCGGCGGCGGCGCGGCCTTCGCCCATCTGCTGGCCCTGGCGAATGCGCAATCGGTGCGGCGCGTGATCGCGGCGGGACTGATCGTCTGGACCGGCTGCTCGGTCGCCGGCTGGGGTCGCGGCTTTTCCGCGCTCGACCGCATGACAATGGTCATCGCCGCCAAGGGTCCGACGACAGCGCGGCTCCATCGCAAGGCGCATCCCCTCGTCATGGGCATGCTGTGGGGTTTCGCGCCTTGCGGGATGGTTTATGCGGCGATGCTCAATGCAATGATGACCGGATCGGCGGCGCAAGGCGCGCAGTTCATGGCGGGGTTTGGCCTCGGCACGATCCCGGCCGTGGCGACAGCGGCGCTCGGCGTCACAGCGATGGCCGGTCGTGGCCTCCGCTTGCCGGAGCGTGCCACATTGCGCCGCGTGCTTGGCGTCTCCATCGTCGCGCTCGGGATCGTCAGCCTCGTGGAGCCGGCATCGTCGCTCGCGGCGCTTTGCCTTGGTCGGTAAGTGCGTCCCGCGCGAGCGAATGGCGTGTTTTGTCAATTCCCGTGGTGATGGACGCGCCAGCTTGGTCACGGCACGGATCTCCCGCGTGCATGGCCCCGACAAACGATCGAGTCACACATGACGATAGCGCCTCGCCTGATGACAGGATTTCCCGCACCGGAGCAGCAGCAGGTGACGATCGCGAACTGGCGCACGGCGCCGTTTAGCCGATGGGGTTTTCAGAACGTCCGCGAGTTGCTGCCGACCGCGAACATCGCCCGCTCCGACAGCCCCACCTCGTTGCCGTCGGAGCCCCGATACCTCGATGACGTGACCTTCGCCGGCCTTGATGGCGCGGCGATGACGCTGCCGCAAGGCCTGCGCGCGATTGATACCGATGGCTTCATCGCGCTGCATCGCGGACGCGTCGTGGCCGAATGGTATGCCAATGGTCTCACGCCATCGACACAGCATCTGATCTTCTCGGTCAGCAAATCGTTTTGCGGAACGCTCGGCGGCATTCTGGTCGCCGCCGGCAAGCTTGATCCTGACGCACTGGTCGTCTCCTACGTTCCGGAAATGAAGGGCTCGGTCTATGGCGATTGCACGGTGCGTCATCTGCTCGACATGAGCGTCGGCATCGAATTCAACGAGGATTATCTCGCCACCGAAGGCAGCATCGTCGATTATCGCCGCGCGACCGGCTGGGATCCGGTGCCGGCCGGCGCGCCCGCCGCGCCGCATCTGCGCGCATTCCTGACGACGCTGAAACACGACGGCACGCCGCATGGCGAGACGTTTCACTACGTCTCGACCAACACCGATCTGCTGGGTTGGGTCTATGAGCGCGCTTGCAACAAGCCTTACGCTAAAATCTTGCAGGATGAGTTATGGGCGCCGATGGGCGCGGAGTCCGATGCCTACATCGCCGTCGATTCGCACGGCGCGGCGCGCGCGGCCGGCGGCATCTGCGCCACGCTGCGCGATCTCGCGCGCTTCGGCGAGATGATGCGAAACAATGGCGTCAGCAACGGCCGTCCAGTCGTGCCGAACGATTGGGTTCACGACATCCGCAAGAATGGCGACGCGGCCGCCTGGTCGCGCGGCAAGTTCACGGTGCTGTTTCCGAACGGAAACTATCGCAGCAAATGGTACACGCCGGACGTTGCGCGCGAGGCCTTCAGCGCGATCGGCATTCACGGCCAATGGATCTATATCGATCCGCAGGCCGAGACCGTGATCGTCCGCGTGTCATCGCAGGCGATTCCCTTCGACATGCCCAAAGACGTCTTGTGGCTCGGCGCCTGTCGCGCCATCGCCGACCGCCTGTCGCAATAAGTTATTGTCTCACTGATAACGGGAGAGTTCATTCATGAGCAACGTTCATCGACGCCATCTTCTCAAGATGGGCGGCGTCGGCGCGCTGTCGCTGGCGATGCCGCGCCTCTCTTTCGCGCAACCGACCAAGACGCTGCGCGCCGTGATGCATGCGCCTTTGCGCGTCACCGATCCGGTGGTCTCGACCGCGTGGACGGCGCGCAATCACGGCTACAACATCTACGACACGTTGTTCTCGGTGAATTCCAAGTTCGAGGTGAAGCCGCAGATGGTCGATACCTATGAGGTATCGTCCGACAAGCTCGTTTATACGTTTCATCTCCGCTCAGGCTTGAAGTTTCACGACGGCGCGCCGGTGACGTCGGCCGACGTTATTCCGTCACTGCAACGTTGGGCCAAGCGCGACAGCATGGGCCAGAAGCTCATGGAATTCGTCGCCGAATTGAAGGCGGTCGACGACCGCACCTTCCGCATCACGCTCAAGCAGCCGTGCGGCTTTCTATTGCAGGCGCTGGGCAAACCAAATTCCAACGTGCCGTTCATCATGCCGGCGCGGATCGCGGCCACGCCGGCGGAGCAGGCGGTGACCGAGCAGATCGGATCGGGGCCGTTTCGCTTTGTTGCATCCGAATTTCAGCCGGGCACCAAGGCCGTCTATGAACGGAACGCGGACTACGTCTCGCGCGACGAGCCATCGGACGGCATGTCGGGTGGCCGCGTCGTCAAGATTGGCCGCTTTGAATGGATCAGCATGCCCGACATGGGCACCGCCATTAATGCCATCACCAATGACGAGATCGATTATGTCGAAGTGCCGCCGCATGATCTGATCCCGTCCTTGCAGACGGCGGATGGCGTCGTCTTGTTCGACTACAACGAGCTCGGCTATGTCGGCACCTGCCGATTAAACTGGCTGGCACCGCCCTTCGACAAGCCGGAGATCCGTCAGGCGGTGCTTCAAGCGTTGAATCAAAAGGATTGGCTCGACGTCCAGATCGGCAATCCGGCCTATTTCAAGGAAACGCCGGCCATGTTCGTGGCCGGCACGCCTTACGAAAGCAACAGCGGATGGTCGACCAAGGCGAATACGAAGCTGGCCAAGGAGTTGCTGAAGAAGGGTGGTTACGCTAACGAGCCGATCGTCATCTTGCAGCCGACCGACATCCCGCTGCTGACGCCGGTGACGAACGTCACCGCCCAGGCGCTACGCGCGCTCGGCATGAACGTGCAGTTGCTGGCGATGGACTGGGGTTCGGTATTGGCGCGGCGCGCGAAAATGGAGCCGCCGACGCAAGGCGGCTGGTCGATTTTCCATTCGGCCTGGGCCGGCACGGACATGATGAATCCGTTGGGCAATGCCTATGTCAACGGCAAGGGCAAGAATGGCGGTACGTTCGGCTGGGCCGACGATGCCCCGATCGAAAAGCTGCGCGATGATTTCGCGAAGAGCGAATCCCTGCCGGAGCAGACGGCGATCGCCGACACCATCCAGAAGCGCGCTTACGAGGTCGTCACCTACATTCCGACCGGCCAGTACAAGCAGCCGGCGGCGCATCGCACCAGCCTGAAGGGCCTGCTCAAGGCGCCGGTGCCGTTATTCTGGAACGTCGATAAGGCCTGATCGGCAGAACTGACCGCGCAGGAATCTTGGCCTTGCTGTTGATGCCGCTCCGCCCGAATATTGTTCGGCGGCAGGTTTGGGTCGGCGGCGCTGCGATGCTTGGCCACGCCTGCAACCATTCAGGCGCGGGCCTGTTGATGGTCGGTATGCGCCGACGCTTGTAGGGGTCAAGGAGCGGCGCGCTTCCCCATCATCCTTCTGGAAAGGGAACAAGAATGCAGATTCCGAACCAAACTGTCGTGGCTGTCGCGGATGGTGAAAAGCTCAACATGTTTCGAAATAGCGGCGACGAGCGCGAAATCAAACTTGTCGCACTCGACGATGTCGATATCGAAGCCGCGGCTGCGGGATCGGCCTCGGTTGGACGCACCAGTTCGGCCAATCCGGATGGTGGCCAGAGCGAGGAGGCCGGTTTTGCCGTTGGGATCGCGGAGATGCTCAATCGTCGCGTGCTAAACGGCAATGTGAAGTCACTCGTCGTAATTGCCGCGCCGCGCACCTTGGGCGAGTTGCGCAAGCAATATCACAAGAATCTCGAGGCGGCGTTGATCGGCGAAATTCCAAAGGATCTGACCGGGCATACGTTGCAGGATATCGAGAAGGCGCTCGTGGCCCTCAACGGCTAGTCAATCTCTCGGTCAAACAAACCGTCGCGAACTGCGACGGTTGTTTTGCGCGGTTCGCCGCAACAACAATGCCGTCTGCGGGCATAACGCGCAGACGGGTCGAACTGTTGCCGGTGCTGAATGGCTGACGGCCTGAGGCCGCCAGCCGATCGATCAGCCTTCAATGATGTAGACGATCTCATGCGTCTGCGGACGCAGGATCACATAGCGGCCGCGAACCACGATGAAGTCGTAACCACGCCATTCCGGATAGATCTCGACGATGCGTGATGGCAGCGGGCGGAAGCTGACCGTTGACGGCACGGTCGTGCCCACGGCCACATTGAAATTGACGTTCGTGACTTCGTTGACCCTCTCCTGCTTGAAAGCGGAGACGATCTGCGAGCGCTTCTCGGCCGGCGGAGCGGCTGTGGCCGACGTGGCCGCATTGCCGGAGGTCTTGCTGTCGGCGCCGGTCTTGCTGTCCGTACCAGCGGCCTTCGAATCCGCGCCAGGCGATTTGGCGTCCTTGGCATTGGTCGCGGGCTGATTGCCGGTCGCGGTCGATTTGCTCGCCGGATCGGCTTTGGTGTCGCTCGCAGCTTTGCCTTTGTCCGCCGCGGCGGGACCAGACTTGTCCTGCGCTGATGCGCCAGACTTCGTGGTCGGACTGGTGCTGTCGGTGCCCTTGGCGGCAGGCTGAGAAGTCGAGGGGGCGGCTTCATTCTTCGGAGCGGCCGAGGCCGGCGCGCCGCCGCTGCTGGATCCTGCGCCCTGTGCCGCGCCGCCGGACGATGCTGGCGCGCCGCCTGGGCTCTGAGCGAACGACATACTCGAGCCAGCGACAAGAGCGATTACAGCGACTGAAGTCAAAAGAAGATGTCTCATAGTCTGTCCTCCACATTGAACCGTTTGATCAACACATGCCTAAACGCCATGCGACCTTGTCGTTCCAATTCGCGAGAAATAAAATCGGGATAATCATGCAATACGAACCTGGATGGTAAGCGACGCAGTCACTCGCTGCCTCAGGATAAACGTCATTCTGCGAGTGTGATCTGGATGCCGGGTGGGGAACGATATTTCGATCGGGATATTGTGCTAAATGCCGCATCGGGCGGCAGGGAGATGTACATGAAACGCCTTACTCTTATCAGCATGGCCGCGCTTGCCTTCGCGGCCCTGACCTCCTCGGTATCGGCGATGCCGTTGGCTCCGGCCAACACTCTGACATCGGATAGCAGTGAAAGCGTCGTGCTCGTACGCGGCGGACACGGACATGGTCACGGCTTCGGGCATATGCGACGCGGCGGTCGTGGACATCACTATGGATGGGCACGCTCACGCGGCCATCATCACGGCTTTTCGCGTGGCCGCCACCGCGGCTGGTAACGACACCTGCGAGGCGATAGAGCTGGGCAATGAGCCCGGCTCTATTGCTGTCCCTGGCGCGCTTGCTGCGCTTCGTAACGCCTTAGCCGAGTGCGATGTCACGCTCCTGGCGGAGGCAGGCCCGCTTCGATAGCTGCAGCAACGCCACCGCGCGCTGGCGCAGATTGTTGCGGGTCGGTCCGATCGGCAATTGCCGGGCTTCATGGAAGGTCTGGCGCGCCTCGCAATGAAGCATGACCTGTCGCAGCGGCGACGCGGTTATGTCCGCCTCGCCGAGCAAAGCGGGCTCCTGGCGCCGACGCGGAATCGCGTGTCGGGCCGATGCAATGATCAAGCCCTGCGCGTCGAACTGCAGAAATTCCGATATACGCCGACATTGCTCGTCGTAATAAATCAGAATCGCGCTATCGACGCCGGGATAAAGTTCGACCAGTTCGAACAGCGCGCCTTGGCGTTTTTGAAACGTGGCTTTCCAATAGTTTGCGATCTCCGTCCGGCCGCTCAGAACATGCCCGTGCGACGCGGTGTTGTCCGAGGGGACGGTCGCTGTCACATTGATGGCGTAGAGCGCCGGCAGGTTTTCCCAGTCATTGCGCTTGCAGGTATCAAGCCAATCGATAGCGAGACCAACAGGATCGAAATCAGCCATGCATCTCTCCACATTCTTAAGCTGGTGATGCAGCTATTTGCGTAGAGAGGATGTGACACTTAACGAATGAAGCGGACATGAATGGCTCATTCAGCGCCACGCTAACATCGGCACGGAATACCACGGCGTGTCGGGCCGATCAGTTGAGGCCGATCTCGATCGCTTGGCGGATCAAGTCGGAATGGTTTTTCGCGCCCAGTTTTTGCTTGAGCAGCGATGTCGTGTTGGCAACCGTCTTGTAGGAAATCTCAAGAGCGTCGGCGATCTCGACGATCTTTTGCCCGCGCGCCAGCAAACGTAAAATTTCCAGTTCACGGGCCGTGATCTGAGACGCCGGGTTGGCCCTGATCGCGGCGCCGGAAAAGGTCACCGTCTTGGCGAGAGCCGGGGTCACGAAATTCTCGCCCGCGGCAACCTTTCGAACCGCCTTCACGAGAAGGCGCGGATCGTCGCCCTTCGAGACGTAACCCTGCGCGCCGAGTTCGATGGCTCGGACCACGAAGGCAGGATCGTCGTTCATGCTGAACATGATGATCTTGGCATCGGGATCGTCTTTGCGGATTCGCCGCATCAACTCGAAGCCGGACAGATCAGGCAGATTGATATCGATAATGGTGACGTCGGGCCGGGACGACAAGAAAGCCTTGTGCCCGGACTTCTCGTCCGAGGCCTGCTCGATCGACACCGACGGATCGCTCGCAAACAGCGACCGGCAGCCCGAGATGACAACTGGATGATCGTCGACGATCAGGACAAGCATTGACGCGGCTC